>JAOZVT010000765.1 GCA_025869455.1 Prosthecobacter sp. | reverse complement strand
CGCACGTGTCCACAGTGGAGTTGTGGCAGTTCGGTGTTCATAACGCCAGAGTCCATGTCAATCATGGACTCCAGAACTATCATGAGCTTAAAAATTAAGCCTCACCTGTGGCATTCACCAGCGTCCCCATGGATTCACCCACCAGAGCGCGACGAATGTTGTCAGACTCGTTCATGCTGAAAACGATGATCGGCATGTTGTTCTCCATGCAGAGGGAGAAAGCCGTCGCATCCATCACCTTCAACTGCTTGGTCAGGCACTCGTGGAAGCTGATGTTCTCAAAACGCACCGCATCTGGGTTCTTGTTCGGGTCAGAACAGTAAATGCCGTCCACCTTCGTCGCCTTGAACACGCAGTCGGCACCGATCTCGCTAGCGCGCAGAGCCGCCGTAGTGTCCGTAGAAAAGAACGGATTACCTGTGCCTGCGGCAAAAATCACCACACGGCCCAGTTCCAAGTGGCGCATAGCCACCCGGCGGATGAATGGCTCTGCCACGTTTTTCATCTCAATGGCACTCTGAACGCGGGTCGGCACATCCATGGCCTCCAGCATGGACTGAAGAGCCAGGGAATTCATCACCGTGGCCAACATGCCCATGTAATCTGCCGTGGCGCGCTCCATACCTTTGTTGCTGGCACTGACGCCACGCCAGAAATTGCCACCGCCTACGACCACAGCGATTTCCAGCCCGGTCTGATGGGCGGCTTTGATTTGAGCCGCAATGTCCTCCACGATTGGAGGTGAAATGTTGTCAGTGCTGCCTAGTTCTCGCAGAGCCTCACCACTGAGTTTGAGAAGAACGCGTCTAAATTTCCGTGTGCCAGTTTGTTCGCCCATGAAGGTGTTGATTTGAACCGTCATACATGATGCTCAAAGCGATGCAACGACATTTCCCGCCGGATTACGATTGCTGACAAAACTTTGCGCCTCTTTGACTAAGAGGGCTTCCCCGAAACTCTAGCATGGAGCACAGCCATCTTGCCTGTGTCTGTGAACAGCCGAGACGGCTGTTCCCCATAAAAATGAACTTTCGAATACCCCCTACTGTGGTGATTGATTAATTTGTTTACAAGTGAACTGGACCTTTTGGAGGATCAGATCCGCTGAGGCAGTCCAGACAAAAGGTTGGGGATCTTTGTTGTTAGTCTCGATGTAATCCATGATGGCTTTTTCGAGGTCTTTAACGCTCAGGAAGACTCCCCGACGGATGCGTTCCTCAGTGATCTTGGCAAACCATCGTTCCACTTGGTTGAGCCATGAGGCCGAGGTGGGCGTGAAGTGCAGATGATAGCGCGGGCGCGATTTGAACCACTTTTCCACCTTGGGGGTTTTGTGCGTCGCGTAGTTGTCCATCACCAGATGGACATCCATGCCGGCTGGAACAGAGGCGTCTATCTTTTTGAGGAAGTGCAAAAACTCCTGATGACGGTGCTGCCTGTGACATTGTCCGATGACTTTGCCTGTGGCCACCTCCAGGGCGGCAAACAACGAGGTGGTGCCATGACGCACATAATCATGAGTGCGCCGCTCCGGCTGGCCCGGACGCAGGGGCAGCAGCGGCTGGGTTCGTTCCAGCGCCTGCACCTGGCTCTTTTCGTCAACGCACAAGACAATGGCCCGCGTTTGCTCTGGAGGATTAACATAGAGGCCGACAACGTCACGCACCTTCTCCACAAAGAACGGGTCGGTGGACAGTTTGAAGGTGTCCTGCAGATGGGGTTTGAGCCCAAAGGTTTTCCAGATGCGATGAATGGCGTTTTGCGTCAGCCCGGTCTTTTTGGCCATGCTGCGGGTGCTCCATTGAGTGGCCGCCTCAGGCTTGCTTTCCAGGGTCTCGGTGACCACCTGCTCGACCATCGCATCGGTGATCTTGCGTGGCTGGCCCGGACGTGGTGCGTCGGCCAGTCCGGCCATGCGCATCTTGCCAAAACGCTGACGCCATTTGCCCACCGTGGGCATGCTGATCTTCAAGGCCTTGGCTATCTCGGTGTTGGTCCTGCCCTTGGCAGACTCCAGCACGATCCGGCAACGCAGTGCCATCGCCTGACCGGTCTTGCGCCGCCGGGCCAGTTCTTCCAACTTGGTTTCCTCTTCATCCTCCAGCACGATAACAGCAACAGCGGGTCCTCGATTCATGACGCATACATCAACACGTCTTCAATAACCCATCTTTCAATAAATTAATCAATCACCACACTACTGTAAATGAACCTCCACCGCCTCGCACTTTTCCCGCCATCCTGGGAAATTCCATACATTGGGAAAACCTGCGCACTGGGTCGGTTTCACAGACTGAATCCGACACGTATTCAGCCCCTCAAGGAACAAGCATTCACCATTGGGTTTATCAATGATCGAGAGTCCTGTGCGGTTGGCATTCAACCGCGTGCAATCACGAATGAATTCATCCTCCGGCATGCCGATGTAGGCCGCGATGGTGGTCGCCTCTTCAGGCGTCACATTGACATCACCCGGCCAGCGACAGCAATTGCCGCAACGCTGGCACTGATAATAAGGCTTCGATTTGTCAAGTGGGGGCTGTGCTGTCATGAAAACTTTAGAATTCGCACGCTTCGTGCGACGCTGCATAGTTCGACGAATGATTCGACTCTTGCAACGCATGGATGACACCCAGCCCCGGCATGCCGAGGGAGGTGCTTCCACGTCTGGGCAACCGCGGCATCAAATCACCGTCCTGGCTGATGCGGATGAAACCGCCGAAAATGCCCTGGAAGATTGGTCGCGGGGGCTCGACTGGGTGCACTGGCTTTTCTCCAGCATCCGCCAGCGCCAAGCCGGCATTCATTTTCACGCCGTGGACCTCCCGCAGCCCAGTCTGTATCCACGCGCCCCCATCACCCGTCAGGCCCTGGCCGCACGCTGGGAAAACTTTACCCAAACGGAGTTGCGTGGCGCGCTTGGCTTACCCCTCATCCAGGCTTGGCAGGCGGCTAGAGATCAAGACCTGCCGCGTCTTTTGGAACTAGACACCGCGCTTCAGTCCATGCTGACACCTCGCGCTCACACAGACAGCCGCGAGGCCGGTGCCCGTCTCCTGCAAGGCACCCGAGGTGCTCGTTACCAAGGCCTGCTAGGCCGCTACCGTACCGAACAAGAGGAAGGCCGCACTCCTGGGCATTTCTTCATGGTTTGGGCCGCCGTCGGACACTTCTTCCAGCTCAGCCTCGCCAGTGTCATTGCCGAATACATCCGCCTGGAATGGGATCTGGCAACACGCCATCTACCCACCCCAGCAAATCCACTGTCACCTTCCGGAATCGCTTCACTGACCAGTCACCTCATGCATACCCCGGCCCAGAGGCTGCGGCTGCTCGGCGAGGAAGAGTCTGCTGACGATGAAAAGAGGCAGGCTATGAGCGGCAAGTAAATCTCACCGCTCAGCTAACCTTCACCGACGCATTCACTCGCCTTTCGGAATCTTGTTCAGCGTGTAGGCAGACAAACGATGCCACAATGGCGTGCCGTCCTTCGCATTCACTTCAGGAAGCTCAAACTCGTGCACGTAACCTGCGCGCAGATTGGCGCATTTCACAGTTAATGTTAGGCCATCTTTCGAGAGCTTATAATCACTGAGTTTCAGCGGCTCTGCCTCCACTTCTGGACTTCCATACTTGGCTGTAAAGAGGTAGGTGTAACTCTGCGCCTTCGTCTGGGACCACTGAGCCGGCTTGATCGGCTGTGTGAAGGTGAAACGGAAGCCATCTTTCAGCGCCTCCAGCTTCTGCACTTCCAGCGGCACCTTACCTGTCGGCACCAAACGCTGAATGCCGAAGGGACGATTCCCATAACTGTTCCACCCGCGATTGGTTTGCCCCACGACCATGCTGCCATCGGTTAAAAAATTAACCGTCAGCACCGCACTCTGCAAGCCATTCATGAAGGGAAAACAGGCACCCTGATACTCACCATCCACCTTTTCCAAAAACGCACGATTCACCCCTGACAGGACAAACTCCCCCACAAACAATTGTTTCTCAAACGGACCGAATTTCCCACCCGTGAGATCACAGCGCAAGCCTGTGGGGCTTTGACCAAATTTCACATACGGAAACCAGACCGCAGGCGGGCAGTAACCGGGCACCGTTTTGATCGCCTCAGCAATCGTGATGCCATCTGCTTGCTTGCCTGTTGGCGGCGGGATCGGAGATTCGGGTCGCTTCATATCCGCTTGAGCTTCGGCATGACCAAAGTAGGCACCTTCACGAATGTGCATCAGCGGATTGGTCGGCATCCAGTTACCCTGTTGATCTGTGCCAAAGATATCGCCTTCAGCATTCAAACCAATGCCACAAGGACTGCGGAAACCAGCGCTGAATCCAGTGGCATGAGTCGTGCCTTTTTTGGTGATGACTGACCAACCGCGCCACAGCGTATGCGTCGCCTCGTCACCTGCACCCGGCCACTTCTTCCCCATGGAGCAGTTCAGCGTGTTGTGCATGTTACCGTCACGGTCAAATACAGGGCCATAAGCATACTCATGGTAGGCCCCAGAAACGCCCCACCCGTGGCCCACACTCAGGTATTCATCCGCTGTGCCATCGCCATCGGTATCCCGCAGGCGTGTCACTTCGGAGCGTTGGGTCACATAAAGCGCTCCTTCATGCCAGGCCAAGCCCAGGATCTCATGCATGCCAGAGGCAAAGAGCTTGTAGCCTAAATTTTCCACCGTCGCAGGTTCTGCCGATGGATTCTGAATGATCCAGACTTCACCGCGACGAATGGACACGGCCAGCTTGCCATCCGGCAGCACCGCCAGACCACTGGCCTCCAAGTTCAGTCCCTTTGGCACCTCATAGGTCACGATTCGGTAATAGTCGTTAGACTCTTCAGCACCAGCCCAAGAGACCATCGTAAAAAAGGCACCCCAAAGCACCCGCTGCGTCCATTTCGTTACCATGACAGCACCTCCTTCTGAATCTCGCCGTTGATCTTCATTTCGCGTTCAAAGTTCTTCCCATCCTTGGCTGGGCGCAGCGTGTCTTCCACATCCTTGCCATCCAGTTTGTAGAGGAAAGTCGGTACCCCTTGAGCATCCAAACGGTATCCCACAAAATCCCGCGTCCCTGTCGCCTCTGGCAATGCTTTAACATCCGTGCCAAGTGGCTTGATAGGCATCATCTCACGACTCTGCCAGTTGCTCATCGCATCCAGGAAACGCCCACGCCAAACCTGAGTCCAGCAGGATTGAGCCGCGTCAAAGGTCGCGTTCACCCCTTGCGGGAAACCCACAGCAATCGCATGCGTACCCGCCCCTTCAATGAAACTGCGAAAGATGATGGGGCGGCCCTCCTTCTCAGGCTTCAATTCAAAGTCTCCAACCGACAGCAACCCGTCCGGCAATGGCTGACCTTCCAATTCCTTGAGGTAGATCCAAATGGACTCGATCTCCTGATCCGCTTTCTTCCGCCCCATGAACATCGGTGGCATCATCGTACCCACCTGCGTGGCCTGAGGGTTCAGTAGTAGCTCTTTAAAATACTCCGGCTGCAGACGCTCCACCGTATGCGTCAGACGTATCACAGGCGGCCCGAGTGATTTCCGATCTTTCAAACCGTGACAAGCCACACAGGCAAGGCCAGTCGAGCCCATAA
>JAOZVT010000764.1 GCA_025869455.1 Prosthecobacter sp. | reverse complement strand
CTCGCGGCTTAACAACCACACGGCTCCCGCAGAAACGAACGCCGCCGCGATGGGCAATAAAATGTGGGCCACCTTTGAACTGAAAGCTCCCGCCCAGGACTGAGTCGGCCTAACAGAAGGCACTTCATTCGGACTCATTTGGCGCAGTTCCGCCTCCAGCAGCGCCGCCTGTGCCAGCAATTGGCGGACTTCAGGCTCATGACAGATCGCCTGATTCAGACGCGCCTGTTCCTCCTCCGTCAGGGCATGGGAGCGAGCGCGTTCCCACAGTTCCAGCCAGCGCCAGGTTTCTTCAGGTTTCATGGCTGAGCCTCCAGTTGTTTTTGCACACACTCCAGTAAGGTCATGCGCACACGGCTAAGCGCCCGATACACAGCGGCCTCCGTGCGGCTGACTTGTTCGGCGATTTGGTCAATCTCCAGGTCATCAAAGTAACGCAGATGCACCATCTGGCGATGCTCCGTAGGCAGACGGGTCAGGCAGGAGCGCAAGGCATCCTGACGCTCCGAGCCATCATCAGCCAGCTCAGAGATCGCGTGGCCGAGAGCCTCCAGCGCTTCTTCATCCAGGGACAAATGCTCCCGCTTCTTTTTACGACGATGCGTCAGGATCTGGTGAAACGCGGTCTTCCTGGCCCAAGCAATAAAATTGGTGCCCAGGGTGAATTCGTTGAAGTGTTTCCAGAGGAGCAGCTTCGTCTGCTGAAGGATGTCTTCCGCCTCACCATCCCGAGGGACCAAACCATGCACGTACAGGTAGAGCGACCGCTCGTTTGCGGTCAGCAGCTCTAGGAAAAGGGTGGTCTTGTCATCGGCCATGCCAGAAAGATAGGCCGAGAAAGGACAGAATTGGACAGGAAAAATAACGCGTCGGATTCGACTGGCTAAAATGCCCAGACCTACCTGCGACAGCCTGTGCCGAAGTGGTGACTGCATCGCGGTCTGAAAGACCGCTGGACTTAGCCCAGGGCATCTTGCCCTGGGTCACGATCAGGACGATCCACGCATCAAGTTGCGCTCTGAAGGAGCGCCGGAAAGGACGCATTCCATCTTATGTACGTTGCTCATCCTCCGCCTGCCTCCACCTCTCCGGCGGCCCTTCAGGCCGCATCGGTGATACGGGTGGAATCTTTCTCCTTTCCCAGGGCTAGACTCCCTGGGCTAAATCCGGTGGTCCGTTGGACCACAAGGCAGGTTTGGCCGCACTGGCGGTTCGCCTTGAAAACTAGTCAAAAGCGCTGGTAAGCGGAGTGGAATAGCTGCGATGTTCGCTTGTCGTTATCAGACGGGTATCCTCTGACGCCGCGCTCTCTTTCCCGCTAGGAAGAGGCCCAATCCGACAACCGCCACCAAGCTGATGATCCACCCTTTTGGACCTGGGTGCGGAATGTGGATCACAGGTGTGCTTTCTCCTTCGATCAACAGCATCCACTTGGCCTGCTTTCCAGGCAGGTGCTCATCTTGAGTCCACAGCAGGACATCATGCAGATGACCCTTGGGCACGGCTAGGGTCAGCTCATCCTGGTTTGGCTGCCACTCCCAAACTGCGCTGAGGAGCTGGTGATCCTGTCCATTCGGCGGGGGCGCGAACGAGGCGGGTGTTTGGGGATCCCACTGCGTGCGGTGCTGGATATTCAGCGGCGCCAGGTCCTCCAGCGCCCACACCTGCCCTCCTGCATGCACTTGCAGAATGCGCTTCACAGCCTCCCGCGCCGCAGCTTCATCTTCAATCAATGGATTGCCCCCGTAATCGGCGGTGATTTCCAGGTGGATGCTCCCCGCCTTCATGTCCAACCGCGCCACGAGAAACTCGCAGGCATGACTGAAAGCAATCAGGGGAGCCAGCGAAGCTCCCCCGACGAGAATTAAAAACCGGAGACGCAGGCCGATCATCCTTTCTTGTTCCAGCGCAGAACGCGACCGAAGAGATTCCACTCCGTCTCCAGGATGTTGCCTTCATTGTCAAACGTGATGCCGTGGGGTGAAGTGACCGTGCCTTGCTGCCAATCTTTAGGCTCCACCTTCGGCGTGTTGGTCTGGCCTTCGGTGTCATTCACGCCCAGGGAGGCCACTTGCTTGCCCTCTTTGTCCCAAACGCTGACACGTCCGGCGATTTCTGCCACGCACATGAGGTCACCATGGAAGGAAACGCTGCTAGGGCGGCGGAGACCTTCACTGGCGATCACGTTGATCAAATGACCTTCCAGATCCAGGTGCAACATGCGGTTATTCCCACGATCACAGACCAGCACGCGAGCTGGTTCAAAGCGCTTATCAATGAAGATCTTGTGCGCATTAGCCAGCTTCAGCGGCTCCTCTGGCCCCCCAAAGACCGACTTGAATTTGCCCGCACGATCAAACACAAAGATCCAGCTCTGACCATAACCATCCACCACGTAGATGTCACCATTCGGCGCGATGTCGCAATTGGTTAGTTTCAGGCCTTTCGCACCTGCTTTACCTGCGGGGAAGGAACTCGTTGGGATCTCCATGACGAGGCTGCCATCCAGCTTCGTTTTGATGACCTTCTGCTCACCCAGCACAGCCGCGAAGATATATTCCACCCCTTCATCCTTGCGAATCACAAAGCCATGCAGGGACTTTGGCAGTGGCAGCGCTTTGATGAACTTTCCATCCGGCCCATAGACCTGGATACCCGCATTGTCCTCTTGCACACTCACATAAAAATTGCCCGCGCTATCGCAGGCAATCTCACCATGACCATTGCCAATGGTTTCTTTGCCCGCAGGTGGCGTGATGAAATTCGGCGCGAACTCGTAAGCGACTTCAGCAGAAGCCGCGCTGCCAAAGGCAAGAACGGTAAGGAGGGAGAGGATGGTATGACGCATAACAGAGCCATTCCAAACGAAGCGACCCACCCAGGTCAATCATCAAGGCATGATGAATCCTGTTTGAATCTGTGTGTCATCCTGCACAAAGCGTTTTCATAAGCTCCCTCTGCCTGTCATGGCTTTAGCTGGCGCGCGCTTAAATCTTCATTTCATAGACAGGTTCTAAGCGAATCCATCCCCTCACTTGCAATGCTGTCTCAGCGCCCCACCTTGGGCCTGTGCTCCGTCTGCTTTTGATCTTCCTCGGCACCGCATGCCTGACCACAGGCCTGCGGGGGCAGACTTTTGAAGACACCCTGGGACTGCAACCCAGCTACCTGACGCTGAATGAAACGCTGCAAAAGGTGCTGGAAAACAGCCTGGATGTACGGATCGAATGGCTGAACTGGGCAGTCGCCGATGCGCAGACGGATGCGGAATGGGGCAAATTTGAGCCTTCTTATTTTTTAAGCTCCACCTGGCGGGAATCCAACCTTCCGCAAAATGCCTTGGAGTATGTACAAACAGGCGGAACCTTTGTGGCGCTCAATGAGCCCAATCTCTTCAAACAACAAAGCTTCGTCACCCAAACGGGCATTGAAGGATTGCTGCCCACGGGGACGCAGTATCGGCTATTCACCAGCCTGGGCGAATATCGAAATGACCTGAATCGCCAGCGCCCGCCTGCCATCTTTTATCCCGAGTATGCAGCAGCGGTGGGAGTGACACTGACGCAACCTTTGCTGCGCGGGTTTGGCCCTGGCGTGAATCTGGCCGAAGTACGCGTGAGCCGGAAGAATGAAGCCATCGCCGATTATCAATGGGAGGCCCGACTCCAGCGCTCCATCGCCCAAGTGATGCTGGACTACTACGACCTCATCTTCGCTTTGGAAAACCTCAGCGTGAAACGCAATGTCGTCATCTTTGCCCAAAAGTTGGTTAGCGAAAATCAGAAGCGTCTGGAGGCAGGCGTGCTGTCACCGGCTGATGTGCAAGAAGCCGAGGTAGCTGTGGCGATTGCGCGGGAAGAAGTCATCGCCGCACTCAGTTTTGCCGTGGAAAAACAACGCTCCATCAAGGGTCAAATCCTGGCTTCCCTGGAGGAAGGAGCAGGCCTGATCTTCCTGCCGCGTGATTCCCTGCCCATCATTTCACCACGCACGAACCGCAATGAATTGATGCAAACGGCCTTGGCCCGCCGCCCAGATCATCGCGCTACGATTCAGGAAGCGGAAAAGCAGGACATCATCGTAAAATACACGCGTAACCAATTATTACCACGCCTGGACCTGCAAGCCACACTGACCGCCAATGGACTGAGCGGTGATCGCCAAGGGGCTTATCGAGATGCCTTTAACCGCCAAGGTTATGATACCCAAGTCGGCTTCCAATTTTCCATTCCGTTAGGCAACCGCACGGCCAAGGCCAACAGTGCCATGGCCGAACATCGCCAACAGCAGGCCATTTTAAACATCGCACGCTCAGAGCTGACCGTATCCGTGGAACTAGACACCGTCATTGCCCAGGTCAAGGCCGCCAAAGCGCGACTGGAATCCACCCGCGAATCCGTTCGACTCAGTGAGCGCCTTTTAGAAACGGAGCAGAAACGTCTGAATGAAGGCGTGGCCCGGACCTTTGACGTGCTGAAGGCCCGCCGCGAACTGGCTGATGCCACGACCCGCCAAATCGCGGCCCTGGCCGATTACAACAAAGCCGCGACTCAACTGGCCCTGATCAGTGGCAGCTTGCTGGAACGTCAGGGCATCCGCATTGATCGGGGTGGCCGCCAACCACAAGCCGTGAAGATCACACGCTAACGATTTAAGATGGCCGCTCCCTCCCCAGAACGTCAGCAAGCCCTGCAAACTCTGTCCTCAGAGTTGGCTCGCATTGCGAGCATGAATGCCAGCGAGGCGGAGATTCATCAAAACATTCTCCAACGCCTCGTCAATGCTACCGAGAGCCTGGGCGGAGCCATCTGGCTGGTGGCGCAGCGCAGCGGCAAGGACATATCCCTTCGGTTAGGCGCGGGTCTTGCACTGGAACCCGCCGCTGGTACGGCCGATTCTGAGCAGCGCCAGCAAACCCTGCGGGCCGCCACGGAAAACATCCTTTCTTCTCAACCTCTGGTGCTCATGCCCTCACCTCCTGGGCAAGGGGCGGTGACTCCCGGGGTTCTGATCAATCTCGGCCCGCACGCCATCGTCGGTGCCTCCCTGCGCAGTGGCGATGATCATCTAGGCGCGGTGCAGCTCTGGTTTCCCGCTCAAAGCGATCCCAAGAAGCTGGCGGAAATAGCCATGATGGTTCATGCCCTGATGAGCGAACTGGGTCCGCGCCTGCGCTCACGTCATCTGCGTGAGCTCGGTGCCCAAAGCCAGCGCCAGCAACGCTTGCTGCAACTGGCCTCGGATTTAACCGGCGTGCTGGACGCTGAAACAGGAGCCAAGCTAGCCTCTGCCCATGCCCGTGAATTGTTAGGCATCAATCGCGTCAGCGTGCTCGTTCAAGAAGGTGACCGCTGGCGTGTGGTCAGTGTTTCCGGTCTGGAAACGGTGGAGAAGCGCAGCCGCGTCATCTCGGAGATGCTACGCTTTGTCACCCGCCACGCCAAAGCCCAGCCGTGGGTGGTGCTGCACAGTGAGGATGAGCCTTACTTTGAAGATAGCCAGATGCAATCTGCCGCCCTCATTCCCCTGAGAGACGGGCCTGGTGGGCGCATGCTGGGCTGTCTGCTCTGCGAAAGTACGGATGCCGCCAGCTTTGGCAAAGCAGGCACCCCCACTGATCCGAAAC
>JAOZVT010000763.1:1060-5662 GCA_025869455.1 Prosthecobacter sp. | reverse complement strand
AGATCACGAGTGGTGAAAATAGACCTCTCCCAGAGTGGCTTGTAATGGTCCAAGGCTGGGAATGCCACCGGAGGCTTGCCCGCCAGACTAACCATGGATGTGGCCAAAAAGATGACCGTTAAAAAATGAATCACGTTTGTCTTCATCGTTCTTCCCTCCCACTCGCGCTCGTTAATTTGGCTTCCGGTTTCTCACGGTAAAACTGCGTTACTTCCACCTCGGCATTCACCGTCTTCCCCTGCCCACTTGGGTTGAGCAATAAACGTGTCACGCCCAGGAAACTCTCTGGCTGCTGAAGCGCATGCATCCAGGTAAAAAGAGCCTGCTCCTTTGCTGCACTTAACGTTAGGCGCACCGTCGCCTGATCAAAATAACCTGCTACCACTTCGGTAGGCAGGCCATCGGGACCCAGCTCGCGACTGTTTTCCAGAAACTCGCGCCCGGACAAAGTTAACCCAGCTTTTTCAGCCTCCTGTTGCAAAGACTCCAACAGCTTGGTGGAAGCCTCTTGCCGAGACGAAAAAGTCGGCACCTGGCTTTCCAGCCAATCACTCCGGCGCTGCCATTCAGCCCCCTCATGAATCGCCTGATTCATCTCAATCAGTCGGTCTTTCAGACGGTCAGACTCGGCCACAATGCCACGATAGTGGTTGAAGCCAAAGGTCAGCCCACCGCCACCAACGATGACGATGAAAAGCAGCGCAAAGACGCCTAACAATAAACGCTCACTCTTCTTCATGGACGAATGCCTCCCTTCAATTCAAAGGTTGCGCTGTTATCACTGGCAATGGTTGGAGCCGGTGTTTCCCAGGTGTATTTCAACAGGCCATCCACTTCAGTAATTTCCTTCGCATACTGCAAAGCCAAAGCCGGAGAGGCCGTGCGGCCCCGCATGAGCAGACGATCAGGCAACCATTCAAAATGCGTCATGGAAACTTCGCCCGATGACGAAGGCTCCATGCAATCCAGCAGTACTTGCATGGGAAAGCGGGAAGGGTCCACCGCAGGGGCAGCCTCCAGCCAGCTCTTCTTTTGATCCAGCACTTGCGAGGCTCTCGGTGCCACTTCCGCGATGCGTTCACGCAGCAAATTCCGTTCTTGGGTTGCCCAAGTGATCAAAACAGCCAATGCAGCCACCGCCGCCGCCACCGCAAATCCAGCCGTGAGAGCTAGCAGCCGAGTCCGGCCTGCACGGGACTCTTCCGCCCGAGCTGCCAGGATATCCGCTGGCAACAAGGAACTGCTCCCATTCTCAGGAATCACAGGACTCGGCCTTGCCTCACGCACCGCCGGCAGTCCGGTAACATGTTTGATTTGCTGAAGATCTCCCTCGTCTTCCAGCCATAGAATCAAGTGATGCACCTGCGCCAGCACCCCCTGAAAACCTAACTGCAAGCATAGATGGTTAATCTCACCCAAAGCATGTTCATCCAGCGCATGAGAGGTGAGCGGGCTCGCATAGACCAATTCATCCGCATGCTTGATGACCAGCATCAAACGTCCCAGTTCACGATAGATCACCATCGCATTCGCTGGCACGGGCAGACAATCCGCGCTGATCACCACCTCATGTGGCAATCTTTTGCTATCCCAAAGCGGCGTCGGCGTCTCCTTCAGCGCCGTCATGCAGACCAAATGAGCCCCTTCTTTGGACGCGATCCGGCGCACATGCAGACCATGCTCCAGATCCTCCACGCGCACGCCTAACCTTTCTAAATGCAGCGCAGCCATGTCCCGCAGATGCGCCTCATCTCCCTGCAACCAGGCAGGCAGCACCCAGAGATGGCTCACTGGCAGTGCCAGCATTCTTTGTTGGGCCTCCTTGCCAAAGACGCCCGCACTTTGGCCGAATTCCTTCACTAAAGTACACACACCTCCCGCAGTGCCCGTCCAGCTTTCCCAGCCTGACGCACCTGGCAGCAGTAGTTCGAGGGTGGGTTTACGAGTCTTGGCCATGTGAAGGAATTTCTCCGCGCCAGAGCGCCTGTTGATTTTGAGTGATGAGAACCAATCTCCGCTGAATATCGCCGAATTCTCCAACACTTTCAATGCGACGTATCGGTCCATTGAACTGAATCCACTGCGTCAATTGCTCCACAATGTGCGGCTGAAAGACTCCTAGCAATTGTGCGACCTGCGGCACCGAGGTCAGCTTCACATCATCCTGCGTGCGCGGCACGCCATCCTGCCCCAAGCGCAGCGTCACCAAAGGTTGCACACGCTCCAGCGGCACATTGGCTAAGAGGGCGATCAATTCCGCCCGCGCATCATTCACATCCACACGCCCATCTCCATACACCGTGAACCACTCCCGCCAATCGGGGCGCAAAACATTCACCTCAGACATGCCACGCACCATGAGCATTTCTTCGATCTCTTTGAAGGGGCGATTGAAGGGCATGCCCTCCAGACCTGCTTTTTCATAGTCGCGCTTTTCCGCTCCGTTCAAGCTCACATGGCTATCCGCATCCACCCAGTCCCGCAGAGCATCACGCAGGGCCGAAGAAGCTTCTGCCTTCAGTCCCCAACTGGCAAACAATCGTGGCAGCAGCACCTTATCATCCGCTTCCAGCAGGACATTGATGTTCAGTCGCGCTTCCTCAGCCACGATTCTGACGTCATAAGTTCCGCCTTCAGGGCTCATGTAATGCAGCAAAGGATCATGCTCAGGCAACGCCGGATGCCGACCGATCTCTAGCCCCATTTGGGCCAAGCGCTTGGCATACGTGCGGCCACGCATTTGCCGGGCGTAGCGTGAGTCAGCCTCCAGGGCCTTAGCTCCCGCATAGATCACCAGCCCAAGAATCGCGATCATCCAAAAGACAGCGATCAAAGCCGAACCAGCCTGCCGTGCCCGCTGCTGAAGCCTACGCACATCAATGCGCAGGAACGGAGCCGATGCAGCATCGTCTCTCTCCTTTTTCGCATTTTCAGTTAAGGCACTCATCGTGGTCATTGATTGGCTGGAGTCCCCGTCTCAGCGGCTAACGCCAAAGGCTGTAAATCATTCGCAATCCAAAAGGTAAACTCATGCTCACGTGGGTCCGTCAAAAACGAAAACTCCAACTTCATGAACAGCGGTGGCCGCGCCCGCTTCTTCGGATCCCAGCTCGAAAACCAACGCTTCTCCACTGGTTCATAAAACTGCGTCTTGAACTCTTTCAGCCCCGTCAGCAAAGGCAATTCGGCGATCAATTCATAGTCATCCAACGCCGACAGTTTCTCCAAACGTTTCAAATGCCTCACCATCAAAGTCAGTGATTTAGGGTCACTTCCTTTCACCGTGGCAAACTCGACTGCATCCGCCAATCTCACGGCTTGAGTCCAGACAAAAGGCACCTGACCATTTTCAATCAACAGGTTTCCCGCAGCCCCGCGCCTAACTTTTTCCAGGCCGGATGAAAGCTGAATGCCAGGAGGTAAATTTTCCAAGTAGTCCCGCCACTGATTGACAAAATTGCTGACCCGCATCTCGCCGATCCGCGCCTTGTTCATGGAGACACCTAATTTCAGCGCCCCATCCGCTACGCCATACACACCGCCAATCACCAGCATGATCAGCGCCAATGCAGCGATGACCTCTAGCAAGGTGAAACCGTGAGCGCGGACGCTACGGACTGGTGGGTGAATAAACATAAGTTTCCATGTGTCTTCTCAGCGACTTCTTGAAGCCTGTCTCTAACCACGCTTCCGCCTTGATCAGGAACATATGATCCAGTTCCGTCTTGTCCTTAGTGATCAGTTTCACCTTCGCGATGCTGGCCTTCGCATCCACACCTTCAGGACTTTTAGGAAAGCTGACGCTGGTGGCCTTTAACTCGGGTTGGTGGGAAACCTCCGCGAGCACAGATTCCAGCACCCGCAGGACTTGCGCTTCCTGCCGAGATTGCTTGGAAGTCTGCGCGATCTGATCTAGCGCGCGCGTCATGCCCACCGCCACAATCGAGAACAAACCCAGTGCCAGAATGATCTCCAGCAAAGCAAAACCATGCGCCAAGCTGCGCGGGCGATCAGCCCCCGTCAGCACAGTCACATTCTTGGTTAGGCTTACTTTCATGAGTTTACAATCACACTCTTTCGCACTGCACATCCCGTAAGAGGATCAAACCCTAGTTCGATCACCCCCACTTCATTGCTCACTCGCACTTCCACCGGTTCACAAACTCCCGTGGGACTAAATTCCCAAACTTCCCCGCGTGTCGGATTTCTAAACTTGGCATCGCCGTAGCGCTTCACCTGAAGCCGCCCGTGACTATCGCCCAAGCTATCATTCAGATTCACCTGCACCGTCCGCTGTTCCATCACTGCCTGGAGCAAGGACTCACGCGCTTCGGTTTCGATCCGTGCCGCCATCTTCTTCAAAACGGCCTCTGAACGAACGCCCGACATGCCCATGACCGCCACGCCCAAAATGAGCAGACCAATCGCCATGGCCACACAGACCTCCACCAACGTGAAGCCGAAAGATCGAGCACGGAGATTCCCCCCCAAACTCGACCTCCGCTCATTCATGTTGGCAGTTCGTTTTGTCATTCAAGGTTCCGTTAGAGATCCCAATTTCCAATGTCATCAGCCGTATCAGGCAAACCATCTGCCCCAGCG
>JAOZVT010000763.1:0-1050 GCA_025869455.1 Prosthecobacter sp. | reverse complement strand
TACACATCAAAACCACCTTTATCCTTCGCCCCCGGACGGCGGTAGTTATACGGATTCCCCCAAGGATCCAAAATCAGCTTTTTCAATTTAGGCGTCCAATTCGTAGGTGCCGGACGTGATGAAGGCTTCTGCACCAACGCCATGATTCCCTGGTCCGAGCTCGGCAAAAACATGTTGTCCGTTTCGTAGCTACGCAGCGCTGCAGTCAGCGTATTCAGGTCCGCTTTGACACGCGTTTTCTTGCCGGAATCCAAAACACCGACCAGCGACACAATACCCGCCCCAACCAAAAGTGCGACAATGCCCAGCACGAGCACCATTTCCACCAGGGTAAACCCTGAGGCTCTTGGACTTTTGATTTTTGATTTTTGATTTCGCATCTTCATAACAGTCTTTTTTGACAGGTTCATTCCTCTCACTTCATTCGCTCATCCCAGAGATGGTTTGGAAAATGGTGGTGATCATCAGGTAAGCCATGACGCCGACCATCCCGGCCATCAGGCAGACAATCAGAGGCTGAATGAGCGCGCTGAGTTTTTCCACCTTCTGCGCCAGTTCTCGATCAAAACGCTCGGCTGCTTTGGATAGAGCGGCGGAGATGTCTCCCGTCTGCTCACCGACATTCACCATGTCTAACAAAAGGGGGGGAAACAAAGCACTGCGATCCAGAGCACGAGAAAGACTAACACCTTCCCCCACATGACTCATCACCCCTTCGAACTCGCGTTGGAAATGAGGATTCTCTATCGCCTGATGTGTCAAATGCATGGCCTGCACCAGAGGCAATCCGTTGCCTAACAAATTGGCCATTGTTTCAAGAAACTGCACGTAAAAGCGCGCTTTCAAGATGTTCCCAAAAAGGGGCAGGCGGAGCAAAAACTTAGCCCAGGGAATCTGAGATTCAGGCCGCTTCAACCAAGCCTTCACCAAGATGAACAGACTGACAACCCCCAGGCCGATCATCCACCAAGTTGCCTTAAAGAGATCACTAAACTTCAG
Source organism: Prosthecobacter sp. (assembly GCA_025869455.1). Classification (GTDB taxonomy): domain Bacteria; phylum Verrucomicrobiota; class Verrucomicrobiia; order Verrucomicrobiales; family Verrucomicrobiaceae; genus Prosthecobacter. Next base: position 51 of record JAOZVT010000763.1, on the reverse strand, counting down.
GATGATCTGCGCGCCCAGAGGCAATGAACCACCCGTGGAATCCAGAAGCTC
>JAOZVT010000762.1 GCA_025869455.1 Prosthecobacter sp. | reverse complement strand
AATGGGCCAAAGCAAAGGAAGAAGCCAAAAGCTTCGGCACGACCACGCTGGTGGAAGAATTTGTGGAAGGCAAAGAATTGACGGTCGGGATCTTGGGAGACCAAGTCCTGCCGATCATCCACATCGAACCCGTCGAAGGTTTCTACGACATCAATAACAAGTATCCCTGGATGTCAGGAACGGGCAAGACGCTCTATCATTGCCCCGCCGAATTGGACGAGGCGACGACGAAACGGGTGCAAGATGCCGCTATGGCCGCCTTCAAATCCTGCGGGACGGAGGTCTATGGTCGTGTGGATGTGATGTTGAGAAATGACAGCGAGCCGTTTGTTTTGGAGATCAATACTATCCCTGGCATGACCAGCAGCAGTCTTCTCCCCAAGGCAGCTTTGGCTGTCGGAATTGATTTTCCAGATCTCTGCGTACGCATCATTGAGCTATCCCTAGCTGCACGTTCTTAAGAGGGGGCGGAGACCAGAAATCTCGCAGCCACTCATTTTTCCAGAAAAATCATGGCGCTCAGAGAGTGTTTCGGGTATTTAATGTCACCTAATCATTAAGGTGTCCGTGCCTTTGATAGGGAACTCCCGAAAATGTCCTCTCCCCAAAAAGCTTCCGCTAAGGCTCCGAAGCCACCGCGACGCCCTGCCAAAAAGCAGGCGCAGAAGGTGGGTGGCGTGACCATGGATGTCTGTCTGAGAGTGGATTCCCCCAAGATTCGGGAAATGGAAAAGAAGGCCGCGCAGCGTCGTGGTTTCAAATGGGCGCTGGGTTTGATCATTGTGATTTGTTTTCTGGCCCTGCTGAAGATCACCGTTCAGGAATCCATTCTGAAGAATCCCCAGTTTGAATTGCGGGATGTGGCTGTTCAGACCAGCGGCCCCCTCACGGTGGAAAAGATCGTTCGTGCGACCCAACTCACACGCGGTGAAAATCTTCTGACCATCAATATGCGGGCACTACACACACGGCTGCGTCAGCTACCGCCGGTGAAGGACGTGTCCATTCAGCGTGACTTTGATGCCGGGTTGATGACTTTAAAAATCGAGCAACGCCTGCCCGTGGCTTGGCTGGATTGCCCGAAGTTAGGCATGATCGCTGGCCGCCCTGAAGTAGGTCACCTTCTGGATCAAGACGCCGTGCCATTCCCTTGCGATGTGGTCACGGAGTCCATGGCCGCGCTCCCCATCATTCGCTACGCGGACCTAACCCAAAAGACGGAAGGCCTCGCCATCAAGGAGTTGCCGTTAACCTCAGCACTTACTTTGCTAAAGGAATTAGAACTCCGCTTTGAGCTCGGTCACCCGCAGGTGCGGACCATTGAGATTCAGACCCCTTATTCCATGGTGGCTACCTTTACAGATAAGTCGGTCATCACCTTCGGGGTGGATGACTTGCCTATCCAGCTCGCTCGCTTAGACCGCGTGCGCATTGAGGCCCGCCAGCGTCATTGGGAGATCGGTACGCTGAATCTCCTCGTCCGCCAAAATGTCCCCATCACTTTCCGCCAGCCACCGGATTTAGCCGGATTGCAGCCAGAGAGTAGCGTTTCCGTTTCCCCAGTTCAATCCATCACCGTTCGTTGACACATTTATGGCGAAGACCACTATCTATGCAGGTCTGGAAATCGGCACGAGCAAAATTTGCGTCGTTGTCGGGGAGGCCAAGCGTGACGGCACCATCAAGATTTTAGGTGTCGGCACAGCGCCTTCACGCGGAGTCCGTAAGGGTGAAATCGTCGATTTCGACACCGTTCACACCTGTCTGAATGATGCCCTAGTCCGGGCAGAGGATTATAGCGATGTGATGATCCGCAACGTCTTCCTGGGCGTCAGCGGAGGTCACATTGAAAGCGTGAATAACCGGGGATGTTACCGCCTCCCTGCAGATCAGTCAGAGATCACCGAAGACGATGTCGAAGAGGTGAAGGAGATCGCGCGGAATGTCCCTGCCCCCCAGGACAGCATTTCGATGCACAGCGTCACCCGCCAGTACATCGTGGACGGCGTCGAAGCCGTGCGCCAGCCGATTGGACGTCAAGCACGCCAATTGGAAGCCGATTATCACATCGTACACGGCAGCCTGCCTCGGATTCAAAATTCCATTAAATGCGTAAAGGAAGTTCCGCTGGAAGTGGAAGACGTGGTTTTTAACGGCATCGCCGCAGCTCAGGTCGTGCTGAATCGTGAAGCCAAGCGCGAAGGTGCCATCATGATTGATCTGGGGGGAGGCACCGCAGATTTTGTCCTCTATGAAGATGGCATGCTGACCATTTCTGGCTGTATTCCGCTGGGAGGGGACCACATCAGTCAGGACATTGCCATGGCCTTGCAGATCCCTCACGGGCGCGCTGAGGCCTTGAAAGTCAACGAGGGAAGTTGCCTTTATGAAGACGTTCCTCCTGGGGAAATGGTTCGCGTGGAGGATGACACCGGCTACGTGCTGGGGGAGGTGGAGCGCGCTTTTTTAAATGAAGTCATTTATCTCCGGGTACGTGAAATTTTGGAGCAGGTCCATCAGCGTTGCGAGGGACATATCGGCCGTTTAGCTGCCGGAGTTTATCTCACTGGAGGCACGAGTCTGTTAAAAGGTATTGACGTCGTGGCACGTGAAGTGTTTGGAATGAAGGTAACGCGGTCAGGTTCTGCTCCCGTCAGTGGTGTCACTGCCACTTTCGAGAATCCTCAATTCTCCGCGCCTATCGGCCTCATTCGTTATGCGCAGATTTTAGATCAAGAGAAGCCATTCCTTTCGCCGCTCAAAAGACTGGCTCATCGGATGGCAGATCTCCTCTCTGTCGCTATTTGATTTTTTTCACCCACCCACTTAATCCTCAATCCACCTAGCCGTACTATGGTCGAATATGATCGCCACTCGCAGCGGGAAGAGCCCAATGGCCCCGCCTTACGTACCTGCATCGTCGGCATTGGCGGCGCGGGCAGCAATGTCCTGGACCGAATCACATTAGATCGTACTGTGGATGCGCAGCTTGTCTGCATGCACACAGACATCCGTGTGTTGGGCCATGCCATGGCACCAACGAAGATTCAGCTCGGCGCGGAACTCATGCGCGGCGTCGGTGCTGGCGGAGATCCAGACCTCGGGCGTGAAGCGGCCATGTTTTCTCGCGAGGAAATTCGCCAAGCCATCGAAGGACACGACATCGTTTTCATCTGTGCTGGTTTAGGCGGTGGAACAGGCTCCGGTGCAGCACCTGTGATCGCTGAAATTGCCAAGGCCTCCAACGCCATGGTCTTTGTCACAGCCACCATGCCCTTCAGCTTTGAAGGTCGCCGCCGTCTCAGTCAGGCAGAAGATGCCCTGCAACAGCTTCAGAAACGCGCTGATGCTCTGATCCTGTTTGAAAACAATCGCATGGGAGAGCTCATCCTACCGAAGGATGGCATCCAGAAAGCCTTCGCTCAGGCGGATCAACTGATCGCCCAGAGCCTGCGTGCGGTTTCTACCATCGTCTCCATGCCAGGTCTGGTGAAGCTGGGTCTGGATGACCTGACCAGCGCCCTGAGCACATCGAATGGACGTTGCCTCTTTGGTTTTGGTGAGGCTCGCGGTCAAAATCGCGGTGCCGATGCCCTGAAACGTGCGTTGAAGAGCCCTCTCATTGATCAGGGTCGTCTTCTGCATCAGACAAAGACCTTGCTGGTACACATTGCCGGTGGTGAAACGCTGACCCTCATGGAAGTGGACGGCGTCATGAAACAGCTTGGCCGCCATGTGCCAGACCATACACACATCTTGTTTGGCGTAGCCGTGGATGCCAAGCTGGGAGATTCTCTCTCGGTCACCCTCATCAGTTCCTTGGGCTTGACCCAGTTGAACACCATCGCCGCTGCTGCCCCACCTGCGGAAATGCTGCCGCTGACGGATCGCCCAATGCCTAGCTTGGCAGAGGCCGTTTCTCCACCCCCCATTCCGGCACCCGCGCCTAAACCAAGAGCCTCCTCTCCCCGCCCCGCCCCAGCCCCTAAGCCTGCACCTAGGCCAGCCCCAGCTCCGGTAGCTGAAGAGCCAGAACTTTTGAGCATGGAGCCAGCTCCGGCACCTGTTCAGTCCAAAGGCAACCCTCCATTGGTGGAGGACTCCATGGATTTGCTCTTCAAAGAAGACGAAATCATCTCGCTAACGCCACCTTCGCATGAGCCTGAAGCTTATGAAGACGAAGAAGAGCCTGAGCTCTTCCCCGAAAGTGCTCCTTCCGCATCTTATCAGCCCGCCGCCGTTGCGGAACCCGAGCCTGAGGAAGAGTACTACGAGGAAGAGGAAGAAGAAGTCACCGCTTCTGCCCAGAACTTTGAGCCAGAGCCAGAACCCGAGCCACCAGCCCCAGCGCCTGCACCCGTGAGGGAACGCCCACGCATTGAAGACTTCATGCAGTCAGCGCCAGTGCCTGCTCCTCAACCACGCCCAGCGACTTCCCCTCTTGCCGCTGTGGTTGCCCGCACCAATTTACCGCCAGAAGATAGGGCCTATGCACCGCCAGCTAAATCGGTAGTGGCCAAGAAACCCGCCAACGAAGGTCAGGCAGATCTCGGTTTCTCTGAACAAGATCGCGGTCGTTTCAAAGACACAGAGCCAGCTTTGGCCTCTGGCGGGGAGGACCTGGATGTCCCAACCTGGATGCGTCTGAAGCGGAAGCTGAAGCGCTAACTTCTGCCCTGGATGGCCCTGCCTCCCCCCGAGCAGCCACCTGCCTGCCGCCGTGAAAACACACGGCGGTTCCTCGCCAGTCTGCTGCCCGCGCTCGCGGTTCTGGCATTGCTCGCCATTGGGCATTGGGGCTGGGCTCTGGTTGTCTTTTGGGCTACTTTTGTAGTTATCGGTTACGGCAGTATCCTGCCCAGCTCACGACTGTTTGGTCCCCACGTGTCTGAATTGTCATCTCATCAGGCCCAGAAAAATCAGGTCTGGATCACTCTGGACGATGGGCCGGATCCTCAGACGACTCCCGCGCTGCTGGATGTCCTTGATCGTTACCAGAGCAAAGCTGGCTTCTTCCTCATAGGTGACAAAGCACGCCGCTACCCAGAACTCGTTCAGGAAATAGCCAAACGCGGCCATCTTATCGGCAATCATAGTCAGACACACCCGGCGGCTAACTTCTGGATACTCCGCCCAAATCGCATGTGGGCTGAGGTTGCAGGCTGCCAACAGACGCTCACCAGCATTCTCGGTTTTGCCCCCGTGTGGTTCCGTCCGCCAGTGGGACATCACAATCTGTTTCTGTCCGTGCCGTTGCGCGCCTTGGGCCTGACCATGGCCATTTGGAACTGTCGTGGCTTTGATGGTGTGGAGAAAAATCCTCAACGAATCCTCAAGCGAATTGCCCGGAGTCTTAAGCCAGGATCCATCATTCTTCTTCATGATGGAACCTCCACCTGTGTGGAAGTACTGGAAGGCACCTTGAAGCTACTCTCAGCGCACGGTTTGCAGGCCGCGTTACCGGAGAGATTGCATCCACCCACACCCGCGCCTAGTCTGGCGGAATCATGAAATGGGCACTTGTTTTTGGCATACCTTTGGCGGCGCTAGGCGTCGCCAGTTGGTCTGCTTGGCAGGTCCAGCAGCAGTTACCAGGGCACTCGGATGGCGTTGTCATGATGTTACCGGGGGAAATGCCTGCGCTGAATCCCTTTCTTCCGGCCAATGAGGCGGAGCGGCAGATGCTAGACCTTCTGCATGAACCACTGATTCGTCTGGATTCTCAGG
>JAOZVT010000761.1 GCA_025869455.1 Prosthecobacter sp. | reverse complement strand
GAAGGTTCCCGAAGAACTTGCCGTAGCATCATTGATAGAGATGCTGTTAAAACCACTGGTGGCGTCTTCGGCAGTGGCTTCAAGGTTGAACGTGTCTTGAGTGGTTAGGGCACCCGTAGGTTGGCTGAAAGTGATGGTCGGTGGAGTGGCATCCTGGGTGGACCGTTCCATGGAAGACCAACGTCCTGCGGCACCTCCTGAGAGGGCGCGTGCGCGGTAGTGGTAGGGCATGCCATCAGTAAGCTGGGTGAACTCATGTTCAGGCGTTGTTAGATAACCACTTGATGAGGCATCACTGAAATCAGCTTGAGTGGCCCTTTGAAACTCATATTCGTACTCTCCTTCGAGGGGAGGGCCACTTAGCAGATTGGATCTGCCTCCGGTAAATGGTGGCTCTGGGCTTAGGGCAAAGTCATCAACGATGACGACATTAAAAAGTTCTGAGTAGCCTGTGATGTTGGAGTCATTCGGATCCGTGGCTTTCAATCGTATGGATTGGGCTGTGTCGATGAGGGACATCTGCCCGCTCCAGCTACCGTAGGAATAAGGAGTGCTTGTTCCTGGAGTCACCGAAAGTACGATGCTGGCACGGTGGAAACGTAAGTTAGGCAATCCATTGTACGCTAAGGCGGGAGGAATAGTGTTTGTCCACTCCAGAGGATCTCCATAGGCGCTATCCGTTCGAAAGGCCAGGGAGCGATAGTCATTGGTAATGCTGGTGCGGGTGGCCCCATCAACGGTGTAATTGGTGTTATTAAAGCTGAAATCCACCATGAGATTGCTGGTGCCATCATACTCAAAAGGCACCGGGAAGGTGAACCAAGTCCAGCCAAGTTCTTGGATCACTGCATCCGCAGCATACACGGTGGTCCATCCATCGGATTCCCAATTGAGTCCTTCCGTTAGAAAATTCGTCTTGCTGGTGTGCTTCAGACGAATGGTGAAATTAGTCATGGTTTGACCTGGTTTCGTGGTCACTTCCAGAGCCAAGGCTGTTAATTTCCCAGCGGATCCGACTTCCTCAGGAGTGTAGATGCTTTGGGTTCGGGCATCGTGATAGTTCGTCGCCAACGGATAGTACCATTGATAAGTGCCAGTTCCTGTCGTGGTCTCAGGCTGCTCAGCTTCAGCCGTAAAAAGGGTGCTTTGGTCAAAGCTGGTTAGGGGGATGTCATTTTCATCCACTGCTGTGACACGGACTGGGAATGGAACCCCTTTGGCCACAGCTGTGGGAGTGGGATCCCATACATAGCGATCAAGCGTTCCTACTGTGGCTGTGGTAAATGTCCAAATGGGGCCTGCGCGGGAGGTGTTTCCTTTCTGGGCAATGATGCGCCAGTAATAAGTTGTGGAGGCATTCAGACGCGGAAGAACTAGATCCCAAGAGGTGGTGGTACTGCTCCCAAGCAATTCGATCGGTTCTGGGACGATTCCAAAATAGACTTGATAACTGTCAGGGATACTGCCGCTATGGGGATCATACTGCCAGGACAAGCTGCTGTCTGGATGTACGGATGTTTCTTCATGTGCAGGGCTAGGTAAAGTGGGGAGTGCAGGGGCTTCATCATCTGCCACGATGATGATGGACGTGGTGCTAATAAATCCTTCACGGCTTGCCGTAACTCGGACAGGTTGATCCCCGTCAACTAGAGCATCGTCTTGCAAATGGAGACTGAATGTCGCGGCTGTATTGCCCGCTAAAATGGTGACGCTTGCAGGAACCGTTAGTTCGCTGGGGTCATCCGTGCTGAGAGAGATCGACAGCGGAGAGGCGAGGACGCCTGCGACTTGAATGGTCGCCTCATCCTCACGAGTTCCTGCACTTTCTAGCCGTTTTTCTGGCAGGATCAGAGCCAGAGTGACGGGTTCATTGTCTGCAATGGTGAGACTGCCTTGTGCCGTTGGCCAATGGGTGACGGAGGCTGTGATCGTGACGTTTTGGACTCCATCCAGAATGATGTCATCTGGAACAAATAGAGGAAAATTGACGCTATTCTGTCCCTGCGGGATCAGCACGGAGACTGGCAGTTGCAGTTCTGTAAGGTCACTGGATTGCAGCCGAATCTCGATGTCTGCAGCTGCCGTGCCGTTCAGACTGAGGCTGGCCTGATCTAAAATTTCACCGCTGCCTTCGACGAGGCTTCCAGATGGAAGATTTACGGTAATCACACCTTGCTCATCATCGTGAACCAAAATGTTCGCGGAATCATCTGGGTAGGGCGCGGCAGAGGCCGTGACACGGACTGTCTGACTGCCATCCAGTAAGGTATCTTGGATAGCAGAGACAGGGAAAGTAATCTGACTGGATCCGGCAGGAATCAGCACGGAGGTAGGCAGACTCAATTCCGTGCCTGGACGGCTGGAAACGAGACTGACGGTTAGGTCTGACACTGGAGCGGGATTCACCGTGATGGAGGCGAGAGAGCTTGCAACTCCTTCGGTCACGGAATCAGGTAAAACCAAGTGCAATTCACGGCTTGGTAATCCCAAAACCTGGACATCATCTATATTCCATCCCGAGTAGGCATAGCTGCCACTATTGGCGACTCGGTGGCCCCAACGGATGTAAACTGTGGATTGGTTATCCGCATAAGCAGAAATGTCGTATTCAACCTTGGTCCATGCTGCTTCATTGTATGGTGTGGTTCCATTGTCCCATACGGTGTTCCAGGAGTTGCCATCACTGGAGACTTCGACTGTGGCATACACCCAGGATTGATAATCAGAGTTTAACCAACGTTGAAAACGGAGCTTGGTCTCCTTGTGTCCAGAAAGATCATAGGGACCTGCTGTTAAATACTGGGCTTGGCCTGGTTGCGCCAGATAGTCACCTTCTAAATTGATGCCAAAAACTTGAGTTCCCGTAGCCCCACTTTTGGGGTCAGCTTGGCCATAGAAGTCACCACCAAGTCCTTTAGGGATGCCAAAAGCCCACTCTCCTGTACGTGTCCACCCAGGGTCGGTATCTAATGAGGAGACATAGATTGGGAGTGGGTTTACATACAGCGTAATCGGGCGTTCTTGCGTCAGGCCTGTGGTAGTATTTGTGATCGTTAAAGTAGCGGTTTGGTTTCCTGCCGCTAATTCAATAGCTTTGTCATTTAGAGCGACAGTGAGGGAGATGCTTTCGCTGGCAGAGAGTGTGCCGCTTGAGGAAGAGAGGCTAATCCAAGGCTGGTCCACGCTAGCGGTCCAGGTCGAAGATTGATGCGCGTAATTGGTTAGGGTGTAAACTTGGCTGGAGGGTGTAAAGGGGCCACCAAGATCTCCCACGGGTGAAAAACCGGTGCCAGGTGTCATCAGGACATCATCAACTGCCAAGAGGGCATTGTAGAGATTCAAGCGACCTCCACTTTTCACCTTACCCGTGAGGGCAGGTGTTAAGTCCACGGATTTCAAAAGGAGGTCACGTATCTCCAGATGTGTTAACTCGGGTTGATACGCTTTTAGAAAAGCACAGGCCCCGGAGACGTGGGGACAAGCCATGGAGGTGCCACTGTTATAACCATAGCCGCCAGGTACCGTACTGTAGATATCCAGTCCAGGTGCCCCAAGATCCGTGGAGATATTTCCAAAATTCGAAAAGTCGGCCAACCCTTCTGTGCGCGTGGTGGCAGCGACAGAGATTAAATTGGTGCTATTGTAGCTGGCTGGGTATGCGGAGAAATACTCCAGATTGACGCCATCGTTTCCTGCTGCCGCAATAAACAAGATTCCTGCATCTCCTGCGGCATCGATTGCATCCTTCATGGATTGAGTGTAATCACCTCCACTCCATGAATTGGAGGTTAAGGTTACACTAATGGAGGTGGCGTAGGCGATGGCTTCGACTCCGTCCGAAAGAGCGCCCTCTCCTGAGGCGTCGAGGAATTTTAAACCAATCAGGGAAACACTCCAACACACTCCGGCAACACCGCTGTCGTTGTTTCCGACCGCCCCAATGGTCCCTGCACAGTGAGTGCCATGGCCGTTATCATCTTGCGGATTGCTATCATCATTGACGAAGTCCCATCCATGCAAATCATCCACGTAGCCGTTACCATCGTCATCTATTCCATTGTTTGGAATTTCGTTGGGATTGGTCCAAAGGTTAGCCTGTAGGTCGGGATGAGTTTGATCAATGCCGGTGTCTATCACTGCCACTTTGACTGATTGGCTGCCGGTGCTGATGGCCCAGGCTTCAGGTGCGTCAATGTCTGCATCTTCAAAGCCACCACTCTGCCCTGTATTATGCATGCCCCAAAGATCACCAAAAGAGGAGTCATTAGGCAGGGCATTGGCGCTCAGGATAAAGTCGGGTTCAGCATAACGCACGATGTCCTTCATCCGGCTCAGTTTGGCGACCCAATTGGGGACCGTGTTTATATCTGCCTTTTCAAAAGCGATGAGCCAAGTGCCTGAAGCGGGCATTTTGCGTCTCACACTGGCCCCTTCAGTCTGTAATGCAGCTAACAATGCTTCAGAGGTTATTTGGGGATCAACTGGTTTAATCAGGACATGGTCAGCCACCATGGCTACTTGTCGGATGAGTCTGTCACCCTGGGCGTTTCGAACCCATTCGTCTTCCACGCGGATCAGGGGGTATTTGAAGGATGGATCTTTGACCAAGCGTATGCGTTTGACCTGATTGACACCATTCACCAATTGCACCGTTTCTTTTTGAGCTAAAACAGTCCGATTAACAAAGCGGTCTTTCTTGATGGAAGGAGTCTCTGATGCAGCACTACTGGCAGCGGCTATCATCCTTGGTGCTGCTTGATGGATAGCGGATGGAGGTTCAGTCTGAGTCGGCTCGCTTTTTTGGATCTTTGCCTGATCAATATTTGTATCTCGCTGGTTAGATAACCAATACCCTGCGATGCCCAGGAACAGTAGGGCAAACATCGTCAGGAGACGCTTGGAATGGTTTTTCATGCAGGGGTTGGCGGCAGAGAGTTTGGGGATGCCAAGCTACCACCGTTGTGATGACCTTGATCTTTAACAAGTTACCTTATCCAAAGTCGCGCTGTAAAGTCCCGAAATAGCCCGTAAATTTTATGTATTCAAACTAATGCTGCTAAGATGAGGCAGGCAACTGCAATCCAGTCTCTACCCCCGATGCGATCTGCGTTCCCAGTGAAACGGATGAGTTTGAAAACGGCTCCTGTCGGGCAGCCATATTTGCAGTAGGCCAGAGGAGTGAAAAGTGATGCTATGACTCCGATGATGGCTATCACGATGCTGGCCCGGCCAGCAATGCGGAAGACGTAGGCATCAAAGGGTTCCAGACTATTGAGGTTCACCGCCCAGCCGAAAATGACAGATAGAAATACAAAGCCTAACAGAAAGAATGGAAAGAGGGTTAGTTTGCGTTCTAACCAAGCGGGTGTCTTCCATTGCCAGCAGATTCTTCGGGCTACGAGTTGTTGTAAGGCACCATGCGGACAGATGTGATGGCAGTAGAGTTGTTTGCTTGTGAAAATAGGCCCTAGCAAAGCGACTGCGGCCAGAAGGAGTAGGCCTGGCGCGCTACGCCAGGGGGTGCCATGAGCGGCCCAGCCCGTCAGGAGAGCCTGAGATAGCAGCTCCCCTGCGATGAATCCGCCATAGAGGACAAGCAGAGCATGATGGGCGTGTCGAACCCAGGAGCGCCCGCGCAGTTTAGTGAAAGCCATGAGTAAGGCAGAAAGGATGACCGCCAAGTGTCCCCAATCTTGCCAGC
>JAOZVT010000760.1 GCA_025869455.1 Prosthecobacter sp. | reverse complement strand
CGGTCAATTCGGGGATAAGTTCGGCACGGCGGACGAAGTTGGCGGTCTTGAGTCCCAGATGTTTGGCGAGTTGGATGACTGCCCGTCCGACACCGGAGTTGGCTGCGTTTTGTATGACCCAGGAGCCGGGTTCCAGATCCACGTAATTTTTCAGCAGGTGCCAAGCGGTGACGGGATTCACCCGAAGCATGGAGGCCTGGATGCGATCAATGCCAGGAGGTAATTTGGCAAAGTGGAGTTCTGCTGCGGTGAGGTGCTCACTCCAGCATCCCGCACCCAGGAGGGGAATCACGACATCCCCTGGTTTCAGGGAGGTGACGAGAGGGCCGACTTCGAGGACTTCGCCACAGCCTTCGTGACCAGGAATTGCAGGCGGATGGGCCGCGCGCCCATAGGTGCCTTCGATAAAGTTCAGGTCGGCCGGATTGATCGGGACATATTGCATGCGGACGCGCACTTCATGCCCTTCAAGGGGGAGGAGAGGGCGCTCGATGATTTCAAGCACTTCGGCAGGGTTGCCAACGGTAGAAAAGGATAGGCAGCGTGACATAAGAGATGTGTGGCACGGGATGCGCCGTATGCAAAGGGCTGAGAAGTCTTCTTTATTGACTTGGTGGCGCTGGTTTCAGCGCCCACTCCAGAAAACGGTACACATGTTCGTTGGAATCCTCTGTGGGGGAGTGATCGGGCCTGTTCGTCATAGCGACTCCGTGTTCTTGGCCTAACAAATGATTTAACCGAATGAGGTGGTTCAGTGGCACCCAGCGTTTAGGTGGGTCTTCCGCGCCTCCGGAGACCAGGAAAGGACGCGGGGCCATGAGCGCTTGGAATTCGACAAGGTCGTGGCCTTTTTCGATCAAGGTCTTGTAAACGCCGGTGCGTGGATTGTCGGCGGTAATCAGTCCAGGTTTGCGTGTCATGTTTGGATCCAGACCTAGGTACCAGGGTTCTTGGTAGTTGATGCTATTGCGGGTTTCATCAAAGACGATGCCTGGATCAGACCAGACGCCGCAGGCATACTTGTCCCAGAGGCAGGCACCAAACATGGCCCATTTGCCCCCGTAAGAATGGCCCATGATGCCGATGCGTTTGGCGTCCACTTCAGGACGTTGTGAAAGCGCTGTCCAGGCATTGGCGGAGACGTAGCCTAGGTAGCTCAGGGGCTGACATTGAGCACCGGGAGTGAGGATGGGTTTGCGGGCATCACCTCCAGGTGAGCCGATGGACAGCGTGACAAAGCCACGGAGGGTGAGTTGATGGGCAAAATCACGCAGGGGTTTACCTGCCAGCCCGATGCTGGTTTCAGGCTCGTAAAAGGGGACGAAGACGGCGGGGAAGGGGCCTTTACCGTCAGGGATGAGGAGGTAGCCCTCGCCCGTTTGCTCGGGCGCGATTTGTAGGCGGATGCGATGCTGTGTGAAGTTTTCTCGATGTGTGGTCTCCAGGACTTCTAAATGAGGCTTTGTCACCAGTGGCGGCCATTCACCCATCAGGGTGTGCCAGTCTTGCAGGATTTCATGGCGGCGCTGCTGCCATTCTTCCGGGGTGGTGACAGAGCGGCCGTCTTTGAACTTCAGCGGTGTGGCATAATCACCGAACTGGCCCGCATATTCAGCAGGTGGCTGGAAGTCCCCCGCAATGGATTCCCATAAGTGATCAGCGGCGAGTGTGCTGGATACAAAAAGGGCGAAGAGACAGGCGCGGATCATGAATGAATCCATACGCAGCTCTTCACCACATTCTTGGGGTGCGCTTACGCTTCCAGTAATTTTGAGCTCAGACGGTCCACCATGGCGCGGAAGTCATGCGTTTCACTCATGCGCTGGGTGATGACCTTGCAGGCATGGATGACGGTGCCGTGGTCGCGACCTCCGAATTCTTCGCCGATCTGAATCAGAGGCAGCTTCACCATGTGACGTGTGAGGTACATGGCCACTTGGCGTGCTTCCGCGATGTTCTTCGGGCGGCGAGGTCCAGTGAGATCACTGACACGGAGGTCATACTGATTGGCAACGGCACGCTGCACGCGATCCACGGTGACCGATTTGGTGGGTTCGTCATCAATGACGTCATGGAGGAATGCAGCCAAAGCGGCTTCATTCTGCATGGCACCTTCCAGAGAGACGTGGGCAGCCACTCGCATGAGGGCACCTTCGAGCTTGCGCACGTTGGTGCGGACACGTTGCGCGATGAATTCAAGAATCCATGAGTCGAGGGACACATTAAAGTCACTCATCTTACGGCGCAGAATAGCGACACGTGTTTCGAAGTCTGGGGTCTGAATCTGGGTGGTAAGACCCCATTCAAAACGGGATACTAGGCGGCTTTCCAGGCTCTTGATGTCACTCGGCGGACGGTCACTGGCTAGGACGATCTGCTTGGCGTTGTTGAAGAGTTCATTGAAGGTGTGGAAGAATTCTTCCTGGGTGCTGTCTTTGCCTTCAAAGAAGTGAACGTCATCAATGAGCAGGACATCCACCTTGCGGTACTTTTGGCGAAACTGGGTGAAGCTTTGCTTTTTGATGGCCTCGACAAATTCGTTGGTGAATTGCTCTGAGGTCACGTAGCGGACGATGGCCTTCTTTTTGCGCATCAGCACTTCTTGGCCGATTGCCTGCATCAGGTGGGTCTTGCCCAGTCCGGTGGCTCCGTAAAAGAAGAGGGGGTTATAAATACGACCTGGCTTCTCCGCGACGGCACGGGCCACGGCGGCTGAGTAGCTGCAATTGGAGCCGACGACGAAGCTGTCGAAATTGAACTTCAAGTTTAAGCCTGCATCGGCAAAGGATCGTGAGGAGTTCACCTCACTCGTCACATGGGGGCTAGCCAGAGGGCGGTCCGTGTCATGACGTGAGGAGATGACTCGTGCGGCTTTCAGTTCAGACTTGGCGGTCGCTGGGAAAACGGGCTGAGTTTCGTTAGCGATGCTGAACTCGATCGTGGCGGCAGTGCCTAGCACTTCAGCGACAGCATCGGCAAGCGTGCCAGAGAAGTTACTCTCGATCCAGAGCTGATGAATCGGGTTTGGCACATGCACGATGACTCGGCTGCCATCTTCAATGCGGGCTTTGGTTCCTGAAAAGCAACGCTGGTAATTGTCCTGGCCCAGCTTTCTTAGCAGGATGGAGCAGATGTGATCCCAGGCGGTGGGTTCGAGGTGCAAGGCTTCGAAGCCATTTTTACCTTCTGTGGAAATGGAGAGGGGGGTAGGTTGTTCTTCATGATGGGTCTCCATAAGTGATGTTGCTGCGGGTCGGGAATTATAAGGGGACAAAGTCGGCGCTGATTCGGGGGGGAATGCAGCGCCGACGTTTGTTTTTAAAATCTACTCCTGTGTATGTCGAAACTGACACTAATCACAAGCAAATCTTGAGCTAAATTTTAAAGTTTTTTGCAGATTAGAAGAAGTGATTCAAAAAATATAAGAATGATAACTTAACCATCTCTGTACAACTGGTGAATAAGCTGTGAACAGTCTGTGATTAGCTGTGTGCAAGTGACTCTTGGCACGGTTCATGAAACCGTCTCTTGGCATCTCGCCGAGTTTGCAGCAGGGATACAGGGAAACCCATGACCGATCCTACCTACACCCTTTGGCTCCAGACCTTTTTGGCTCTGGCGGCATTGGGGATTGGACTGATGCTGCATTTGAAGTGGCATCCCTTGCGGGAGTCGTTTTCAGATGCGTGGGATATGCTCCAGTCACTTGGCTGGTTGGTGCCTCTCATGGCGGCTTTACAATGGTTATCAGGAACCTCAACACCATGGTCACTCCCGTCTTTGATGGAATCTGGCCATGCTTTGACCTCATGGCATGAAATGAGGCAGCTCTGGCCAAAGGCGGCTCAAGAAGTGGCCTTGGTCACCCACAGCTTTTTCCCGCCTTGGCCTCTCGCTTTGGCGGTGCCTGGGTTGCTTAGCTTATTGATGTGGCGTGTGAAGCGCTTCCCTTATCGGTATGACTCGCGAAAAAAAAGACCTGCCGTGCAGTGGAGCCTAATGGCGGCGGTGCTTCTTTCGTGGTGCTGGCTAGGGATGGAAGGTTATGCACTTTTTAAACCCATGCCTGAATGGCTGGAAACCATTCGTGAGCTGTGTCGGTCATTGGCTCAAGCCTGCATGATGGCGGGAGTTCAGGTGTATATGATCTTGCTCGTCATGGGGTGGGTGAATCCAGAAGAGCCTGACGCGCACAAAGATTTATGGCTGGCACTTGAACTGACTCTTGCTCGTTGGCGAGGGGTGATGCTGCTGGCGGGGATGGAAATGATGTGGCTGCTTGCCTGGCATAGCATTTCAGATCAAAGCAGCTATCTGACCATGGGGGTGCTGGTGGAGGCTTCGTTGCTTTTTGCGGCTGTGCCTATGGTCGTTGCGTGGCAACGAATGCCCCAGGCCTCCATGCTTGAGCTAACGCCTCGCATCTTCATTCGTTCCTTCCTGGCTTTGCTGGGCTGGTTCATCTCTGCCACGGTTCTTTTGACCTTGGTTCATTCGAGCCTGCGTGGCATGCAGGCCTTGGGGGGAGAAAATGCATTTTGGGCGGGATTGATTCGCATCTTGATTGCATTGGTGCTTGCCACGACGCGTAGTTGGCTATTTCTAACCTTTGTGATCACCCTATTACGTCATGGCTTCAAAACAAACGCTCCCCAAGAGCGTGGGAATTAATGTGTCATGAGTGATCCCTCGCTTTCATCCGCTGAGATCGCGCAACGCGCTAAGTCCAATCTGGCCTTGGCTCTTTCCTGTCTGCCTGAAGAGCGACGCCGAGACATGATTTCATTTTATGCCTTCTGCCGTGTCGTGGATGACATTGCTGACAGCACCACGTCTAGTGAGGCTGAGAAGGAAAAGGAACTGGCTCACTGGCGCCGTTGTGTCAGTGAAGGGTTTGCCCCAGGACATCCCGTCTTGGATGAGGTGGTTACCTTGCCTCGTAAGTATGGTTTTCCACGCGCTTGGCTGGCTGAGATTGTTGATGGTGTCTCCAGTGATCTGACTCTGGTGCGCTATCAGACGTATGATCAATTGTTGGCCTACTGTTACAAGGTCGCTTCTGTCGTGGGCTTGGTCAGTGCAGAAATCTTTGGGGCGACTCAGCCTCAGTCTCGCGACTATGCCATCAAGCTTGGCTATGCTTTGCAACTGACCAACATCATTCGTGATGTGGGGCAGGATGCTCAAGAAACCGGGCGCATCTATTTGCCCTTGGAGGACTTGCAAAAGTTTGGGGTCAGTGAGCAGGACATCCTTGAGGGGAAACATTCGCAGAGATTCATCCATCTGATGGACTTTGAATATGTGCGTGCTCGCGAGATGTATGATCAAGCCGCTAAACTACTGCCAAAGCAGGATCGTGATGCCCTCTTACCAGCACGCATGATGGGGCAGGTCTATTTTGAAATCTTGGAGAAACTGCATCAGGAAAAATATCCTGTATTTGAGAAACGCTGCCGTTTGAGTGCCGCACGGAAAATGTGGATTCTCGTGAGCTACATGCTGCGGTCTTGGATCGCTCGTTGTCGGCGTTAGCTGGATTCAAGACCCGTCAATTCATAGGAATGGCGGATGATCTGAACAAATCAGAACCTCTTTCCGTCAGAATTGAGGAGAGGTTTTTTGCGTCTATCAGCCTGCATGGATGACTCGGCATGGGCAAAGAAAAACCTTGAACAGAGAAAAATTTAAGAAACCTTAAGGATATGAAAGCACATCACCTTTTTGAATCAGATCGG
>JAOZVT010000759.1 GCA_025869455.1 Prosthecobacter sp. | reverse complement strand
GCTGGTCTGGAAAAGAAAATAGGTGACCTGGAAACTGAAGTGGAGCGGCTGAAGGGCAAGCTGGAGGTGTTTCGCAGCAAAGAGCGGGAAACCGATTTGATCTAAACTTTGAGCGCAACACGCGATCTGCTCAAAATGGCCAAAATCAGCTAACCAGAACTACTCTCAAAAAGAAAGGCCGCAACGTCACAACGTTGCGGCCTTTCACCTGAGAAATGACCAAGAAACCTTACTGGATTTCCAGGCAGACGCCTTCCTTGGTGCTGCGGGCAAAAATGCGGTCGTAGGCCAACACGGGGTAGCTCCAGACTTTGCCATCCAGGACGTCTTCGCGTTTCAGTTCGACGTATTTTTTCGGGTTGGCTTCGACAACGACGACTTCACCTTTGTCACTGAGGGCGATGACTTTATCGCCAGAAAGGATGACCTGCCCAGGGCCGAAGCCTGCTTCTTTCCATTGGTCTTTGCCAGTCTTGATGTCCACACAGGCCAGAGGACCTGCGCCGTATTCTTTGAAGCTGAACATGCCGTAGAGGTAGCCATCTTTAACCACAGGAGTGCTCCAGTGATTAAAGCATTCGTTTTCACGACGCCAGATTTGCTCAGCACTCAGACCGCTGCCGCTTTTGCTGATTTTGAATGCACCTGCACCCACTCCATAACCCGCAGAGCAATAGACGATGTCTTCATAGACAACGGGGCTGGCGGCGGTGGAAACCTTGAACGGGAAAGGGGCACGCCAGAGGACTTTACCATCGGCGGGGGTCACGGCAACGAGGCCGACCTGCGTGAAAAAGATGCACTGATGCACGCCATGGATGTCTGCAATGACGGGCGTGGCGTGCGTCATTTTATCGTCCTCACCTTTCCACACGATTTTGCCCGTGTCCTTGTTCAGGCCCAGGAGCGCTTCGCCTGCGCCACCTCCGCACATCATCAGGATATCACCATCAATCACTGGGGAGGCGGCATTCTGCCACTTGATCTGCACACCCGCGTTTTCCTTCATCACATCGTGATTCCAGACGGGTTTGCCAGTGGCTGCTTCGAAGCAAAAGACACCCAGGTTGGCATCAATGGCATAGACTTTGTCACCGCTAACGACAGGCGTCGAACGGGGGCCGTCACCGTCTTTGTTATCTGGCGTACCGGAGTTACCACCGCCGTCGTACTTATTGATCACTGCCAGGGGCTTGCTCCACAACTCTTTGCCCGTGACGACATCCAGGGCCACGAGCACTTCGCCTGTGTTTCCTTCGGTTTCCCCTGTGACGATGGTGAAGGCCTTGGCCCCAGCGACGGCAAAGGAGCTAAAGCCAGTGGGGGTTTCCGTCTTCCAGAGCGTCTTGATCTTGGCGTTTTTCCAGTTAACGACCTTGGAGGCCGGGACCGTTCCGTCATTGTTAGGGCCGCGAAATTTGCCCCATTCCATGGGTGCAGTTTGGGCAGAAAGGCTGGCCGCAGTCAGGAGGGAGCCACTGAGAAGAGTGAGGGTGGAACGATTCATAGAAGGAGAAGCTGGCCAAAAAAACGGATTAAGGTGAGGGAGTCTTGCGAAACCAAGTGCAGACGGCAAGCAAAGACCTGAGAAAAAGACTCCCTAAGCATCCAACATCTGGAGCATGCCACCATAGTAGGCCTGCATCATGCCAATGATGCGATAGACGACAAAAATCACGACCAAGGCATAACCCATCTTGGGTAACCAGAGGGCGGCGCGCTCCATGGATTCCGTGGCGCTGAAGGTCTCCGCAGCTGACCAGCGGGCCATTTCTTCATCCAGTTGGCCGACCTCTTCCGCCGTGGCGAGGGCATTGACGAAAGTAACATCAAAAGCGTGTGAATCTGCCAAAGAAAGGGAGAGAGTTTCCCCGCCTTCAATGCTGAGGGCGGCCTTGGTGGCTCCTTCTTGAATGCGGCCAGATTGAGAGGCCGCTCCGGCGAGGCGGCAGATTTCTGACATGCGTAGTGCGGCCAGCAATCCAGCGTGGAATACCTGACAAAAACGCGCCAAAGCCCAGTGCTTTCTCGCTGGGCCGATCCAGGGGATACGGCTCAGCCAGACATCCACAGAAGCGGAATCCACGGCTTTTTGGGAAAGCCAACGCCATAGAAAAAAGAGGGCGGCTAAGACGACCCATAAGATACCAAAGGAGAGCGCAATGCGGCTTAAAAAGCTGGGGCCTTCTGTGGCGACGATGGCGGAGGGGATCTCGGGCAGAATGATGGCCAAATGCAGCAGGATCAGTGGGTAGATCATGGCTCCACGCATCTGCCGCGCAGCGCCATCGGCAGCGGCAAAGTAACGCGTGAGGTGATTGAAAGACTGACTGAGTTGGCCGCTGCGTTCGCCTGATTCGACCAAGGCCAACTCAAGCCCCGTAACAAACTGATGGTTATGTTTGCGGATGGATTCAGCCAGACTCATGCCTTCGGTGAGTCCTCGTTGCATCCCTTCAAGGAATGAGCGGCGCGCAGGCGAAATCTTCTGCGCTAGAAGCAGCACCAGGGAACGATCCAGGTGAAAGTCTGCCTGCGTTAGCTTGGCCAGCTCACGATAGAGGGCAGATTTTTCCGCAGGTTTCATGAGTACATCATCGGGATCCGAAGATGAAGAAGCGAGTTCAAAAGTGGGTTACTGGCTTTGCACGGCGTGCGAGTAGGTCCGCAGGAGTTGGGTAACACTGCGGTCCCAGCTCAGTTCCGAAGTGAGGCGCTGGTGGCCGATCTGGCCCATGCGCAGGCGGCGGGGTTCATCATCCAGCATTTCCAGGATGGCATCTCCCAGTTTAGCGGCCGAGTTTTCCATGACGTAGTGCGCAGCCTCACCCGCTGAAAAACGGCCTTCACGAGTTCCAAACATGACCTGAGCTTTGGCAAAGGCCATGTACTCCAGCGTCTTGTTCATGGTGCAGTGGTCGTTGTAATCATTGATGGGATCACAGGCCACACCTAGCTCCATGGTCTTCAGGGCGGTGAACAAATACTCGTTAGAAACACGGCCCGGCATGGCGATGAAGTCTTGCAGCTTGAGCTCATCCCGCAGGCGCAGCAGCTCGGCGTGTTCAGGCCCGCTGCCCATCAGCACAAACTGCACATCTAACCGTCCACGCGTATGGATGATGTGCTGAGCGGCTTCGATCAAGTAGTGAACGCCGTCCGCATTTCCCATGACGCCGATGTAACCCACCAGGAAACGTCGCCCGTTTTTCAGGGCTGGATCTGCCGGTAGGCTGGTGTTGAGTTGGTTGGGTGCCGTGCGGACGATGAAGACTTCTTCATCGCTCTTTTTCCCACGGGCTTTCACCGCAGAAAGTACGCTTTGGTTTGTGGCCATCACCGCATCTGCCAGCGCCAGCGTGCAGCTCTCTGCCAAACGCACGGCCCAGTAAAGCAGGCCACGTTTGCCAAACTTGGCCTCAAACATTTCTGGCCAGAGATCGTGGACATCATAGATCACCTTGACTCCTGCGAGGGCCTTGAAAGGAAGCGCCACCAGGAAAAGCAGGTCCGGTGGGTTGCAGAGGTGGATGACATCGAAGCCCTTTCTCCGCCAGGCTTTGAGCGCGCAGGCCCACTCTCCCCAAAGGGCGGTGGTATATTCCATGATGAATCCACGGATGCCGCGTGCTTCGTCGCTGATCCAGTGGCGATAGATTTGGATGCCCTCCAGCATCTCCTCCGCCTGAGTGTAGCCGCGCATTTGCGGACAGATCACCGTCACGTCATGGCCGGCATCCCGCAGGGCGCAGGCTTCCTGCCAGACGCGTCGATCCAGCGACACGGGCAGGTTTTCGACGATGATGAGAATGCGCTGGGGTGCCATCACCGCAGCCTTGTCACGCGACGGGTCGTTCGCAAGACTCATCAGCTCAGAGTTTGCTGGCGTTAACCTTCCAAGATGGAATCTGCGACGCGGGCAATGATGCGGCCGTCAGCATCGCGAACGATGACTTTGCCATGTTCCACGACTGGATTGTCTCCCATGGCTTCCACGTAATCGGTGGCCAAATCTCGGCTGCAGCCGAGCAGTTGACAGAGTCGTGTGACGCGGGTTTTAAATTCGGTTTCTGTCATGTCCGCTTCTAATCTCATTCTAGGGTTAGCGCTAGGGCAAAGGTAAAGACTCTTCAGAGATCTAGCTCACGTAGTAGGCTCTTGAGGTCCAAAGCGCGGGTGTACATGGCCAGCTTTCCGTCTTCATCTTTTGGCCAGTCTGTTTTTGGGCGGTCCCAGTATAATTCCACCCCGTTTTGGTCAGGATCGCGTAGATAGAGAGCTTCACTCACGCCATGGTCACTGGCCCCATCCAACGAGATGCCTGCCGTCATGAGGCGTTTGAGAGCATCCGCTAATGCAGTCCGGGTGGGGTAAAGGATCGCGACATGAAACAAACCCGTGGTGCCGGGAGCGGGAGGTTTGCCACCTGCGCTTTCCCAGGTGTTCAGGCCAATGTGGTGATGATAACCGCCTGCGGAGAGAAAGGCTGCTCCCGTGCCATAACGCTGCGTGACCTCAAAACCCAGAACTCCCACATAAAAGTCCATGGCGCGCTGTAGGTCTGCCACTTTCAGGTGTACGTGGCCGATCGAAACCTGCGGATGGATGGGATGGTTGTTCATCGGACTCTTTCCCTGAGTTTATCGTGAAATAAGTGGAGATGCCATCGTTTCCACGTGATGCGCAGTTTTCTATTCGCTTTATTCTTCGCTTGTTCAGCCTTGGCTAAACAACCGAATATCATCCTCATTGTCAGTGATGATCAGGGCTATCCCGATTTGGGCTGCATGGGTACCAAGCCCGTTTTGACCCCGAATTTGGATAAACTGGCCGCTGAAGGTGTTCGCGGAACGAATTACTACGTCACCTGGTCTGCCTGCACACCTTCGCGCAGCAGCATTCTAACGGGACGGTTTCCACAGCGAAACGGCCTCTACGACATGGTGCGCAATGACTTGGTGAACTATGGTTATCTTTATCCACCCGCTGAGTATGCAGTCTCACCTGAAATGACCTTGGGTCTGGACCCGAAGGAGATCACGATAGGGGACATGCTCAAAAAAGCAGGTTATGTCACAGGCTGCGTGGGCAAATGGGACATGGGACAGGCCAAGCGTTTCCTGCCGTTGCAGCGTGGCTTTGATTTCTTTTATGGTCACGGCAACAACGGCATCGACTACTACACGCACGAACGTTACGGCGTGCCCTCCCTGTTCCGTGGCAACGTGCGTACGGAGGAAGACAAGGGTCAATACATCACGGACGTGTTTCGGCGGGAGTCCCTCTATTTCATCAATGAGCAGATGGGGCAAAAGCCGTTCTTTCTCTACCTAGCCTTCAATGCGCCGCACAGCGCTTCTTCCTTTGCCCCTGAGGTGGAGGAAGGGAAAAAGAAGGCCGGTGTGGGAGTCCAGGCTCCGGAGAAGTATGTGGCCATGTATCGTGACAAGGTGAAGGATGAAAAACTGGCGCGCTATTATGGAGCCGTCACTTGCATGGATGAAGCCATCGGCGCGGTGATGGATGCCGTGGAAAAAGCCGGACAGACGGAGAACACGATCTTCCTTTTCATGTCCGACAACGGCGGCAGCGGCAATGGTGGCAATGCCCCGCTGAAAGGTAACAAGAGCACCATGTGGGAAGGCGGGCTGAGAGTGCCTTTCATCGCGCGTTGGCCAGGAAAACTGCCCGCAGGCAAAGTGACGGATGAATTTCTCACCTCCCTGGAACTGGTACCCACCCTCATAGCGGCT
>JAOZVT010000758.1 GCA_025869455.1 Prosthecobacter sp. | reverse complement strand
ACAGTTCTCAAAGAAAACCATGACAGAAAGTTATCACCAGCGCTTCGGCGGCATCGGCAGACTCTACGGAGTACAGGCCCTGCCACGCCTGCATGCCGCCCGTGTGGCCATCATTGGTGTGGGCGGGGTCGGCTCCTGGGTGGTGGAGGCCCTGGCCCGCAGCGGAGTCGGTTCATTGACCTTCATGGACATGGATGATGTTTGCATCACCAATACGAATCGCCAGCTTCCCGCCATGGCCCACACCGTCGGTCACCCAAAGGTGAGCGTCCTGGCGCGGCGCGTAGCCGAAATCAATCCCGAGTGCCAGGTCCAAGCCATCACCGAATTCTTCCTGGAGAGCAATGCGGATCGCCTTTTACAGCCTGGATTCGACTGCGTGGTGGATGCCGTGGACAGCACGAACATCAAAGCCCTCATCATCGCCAAAGCCCGAGCACTGGGCATTCCCGTGGTCGTTTCCGGCAGTGCCGGAGGGCGGCGAGACCCCACCCAGGTCAAAGTGGCCGATCTAGGGCAGGCCGGGGCTGACCCCTTGCTGCAACAGGTTCGGCGTCGATTGCGGGAGGCCCACGCATTCCCCAAAAGCCCTGAAGGCAAAGTCATGCATTGGGGCGTGCCCTGCGTCTATTCCACCGAAAAAGCCGTGTATCCTCAGTCGGACGGCTCCTGCTCCACCGAAAAAGAGCAGGGGGCAGAAGCCGGGCTGCGACTCGATTGCGCGGCTGGTTTTGGCGCAGCTACCGCAGTCACCGGGACTTTTGGCTTTGCCCTTGCCGCCGAGGTTCTGCGGGGCCTGACCACTGAATAGCCTGTTTAGCTCAAGGGGGTCAGCACCACCTTCTGCACGTCCAGGACAGCCGACTTCACCTTGTTCACCGGATCAATGACGAGACGCTGTTTGCCACTGGCTTTGATCTCGATCTCACCCAGCGGCACCTCTTTCCAGTTCTGAAAGCCGCCCGTATCCTGGGTCGTGAACTTCAGGGTCTGATCCGCATGTTTCAGCTCCACTTCGCTGCCCTGATTGCCATTGCCGCAGCCGTGGCTGAGCGTGACTTTGTAGCGGCCGGGTTTGTCCACTTGGAACTCCCACTCAGCCAGATCATCGGCAGAGGTCCAGAAACCCAGGCAATTCTTCTCCGGCTTCGGCTCAAAGCGCATGTTTTCAGACCAGGTGATGGCATCCTTGGCATTGAGGGTAATGCTGCCATCCTCGGCCTGTTTTGGCATTTCTCCTTCACAGGTCGGGATCAGAGCGATCTCATGGACAACGAATCCACCGCTTTCCGTCGGAGGTGTCAGCAGGGAAAAGGGCACGTCACCTGCCTTATCAATGTACAGCTCTCCCAGAACCGTTTTGCGCGGGCGTGGGGATGATGCGAGTGACTTCTTCACCGTCAGATCACCCATGCGGAACTGCATGCCCAGAGCCGCGCGGTTCAGTGTGTAGGTCAGACGCACCTGATAGCGGCCCCAGCGTTTGGCTTTGAATTTCGTGCCCGTGTAGGTTTCCCAGTGTGCCCCATTGCTATGTTCCCAGGACTCAGGGCCAAAGCTGATGATACCACGGCTCGGCATATCTTTCCGTTCAGCCGGTTCGCTACTGCCAAAGCCGCCGATGTCCACTGGCGCTGGAAACTGTGGATCTTCCATCTTCGGCGTTTCAGCCACGGGTTCCTTTTGAGGCTCTGCTTTCGCGACAGGTTTTTCTTCCGCCGATTTAGGAGCTTCCTCCTTGGCCACAGAAGGTGCGGGCGCAGCTTCATCCGTCGTTTTGACCTCAGGTTTAGGGCCGCAAGAACTCAGACTCAGGGCCAAAGGCAAAACGAGGAGGGAAAGGGACGGGCGGATCATGATGAGTAGAATCGGGCCTCCATGCCGGGTGGAAAAGCGGCAGAGTGCTTCTTAGCAACGGATGAGACGCGGTATCTTTAGCTCGATTAGCCGGATAAGGCGAAAAAGGCTGCCAGGAGAGGATAGCGTTTCCCAAAAAACTCCGTTGGTTTTCTCATGCCTCTCACCCGCCGCTCCCTGCTGTCTCAGCTTCCCCTTGCTACCGTAGCCAGCAGTTTTCACCTTCAAGTTCGGGGTCAAGAAAGCAAAGAGCTCTGGAGAACGGGTAACCCGACGATTGATAAACCCCGCGAGATCGCGCTCGGTCTCTTGAAGCCGACTCAGGCGCAGATCGAACGAGCTTGGGAACTGCATTTCGGCTCGGTTGTTTTTGAATCCTATGGCTTTGCGCCTCGCTTTGCCGTGGATGGTGAAAAGATCAATGAAGCCATCCGGGAAGGGGCCTCCAGTGCTGAGCTGGCAGATCTGCGCGAGTCCATGACCATGAGTCGTGGGACCTCGAACGAACGCGAACGACAAGAGTTTTTCCAGGCCTTTCACGCTGCCGGTGTGACCTGTGTCTTTCAGAATGCCGGGGAAGAAGGCAACGATCCGCTGCGGC
This sequence comes from Prosthecobacter sp., assembly GCA_025869455.1. Classification (GTDB taxonomy): domain Bacteria; phylum Verrucomicrobiota; class Verrucomicrobiia; order Verrucomicrobiales; family Verrucomicrobiaceae; genus Prosthecobacter. The sequence continues at coordinate 3,330 of JAOZVT010000758.1, read as the reverse complement.
TCATCAAGCGCCTAGCCCATTTCACCAAAGCCACGGATGGCATGAAACCCGCGCTTTCCAAAGTCACCACGGCTGAAGAAATCCGCGCGCTCAAAAAAGCAGGTCAGGTGGGTCTGTGTTTCACAGGCAATGGAGTGCCCCTGCACATGGACTGGGAAAGTGTGCGGGATGAACTGCGATACGTCCGCATTTTCCATGAGCTAGGCATCCGCATGATGCACCTCACCTACAATCGACGAAACCCCATGGGCGACGGAGCCGGGGAACCTCATGATGGGGGGCTGAGTGATTTTGGCCACGCGGCAGTCACTGAAATGAATAAGCTGGGCGTGATCGTGGATGTGGCCCACAGCGGCTGGCAAACCGCCGAAGATGCGGCCAAAGCCTCCACCAAACCCATGGTCGCCAGCCACACCAGCTGCGCAGCGGTTTATAAGCATTTTCGTGGCAAGCCCGATACGGCGATCCGCGCCATTTGTGACACGGACGGACTCGTCGGCATGTGCTGCATCCCACGCTTTCTTGGTGGCAAAGGCGATATCACAGCCCTGATGGATCACCTGGATCACGTCATCAAGACCTTCGGCCCTCAATATGCGGCCATTGGTTGTGATATCTCCTACACCTCACGTTTTGAAAAAGAGGAGCGCGCCAAGATCTTGCGGCGTCCCGATGGCTCATCGCCTCTGGGTGGGGCAGAGGATCGCTGGGAACACCTATGGCCGAAGGACGATTTTGTGACCACTCCTCAGGCGGAACAAAGCATTGCCTGGACAAACTGGCCCCTTTTCACCCTTGGCATGATCATGCGTGGTCATAGCGATGAAACCATCCAGAAAGTGTTAGGTGGAAACATGCTGCGCGTGCTGAAAGCGAACGCCGTTTCATAAGCCCGGATTCTGCAATCAATCGCGGAGTTCGGGATACGTGGCCTCAGTTCCTCCTTGCATCTCTCCCCGAGGTCGGGTTTCACTGATCCATCTACTATGGACGATGCCTCCGATCTTGAGCTCCTGACTCTCACCCAACTGCGCCAGATCGCGGGTCCGTCCCCGCAGCCTTATCGTGCTCATGTGCAGGTGGATAACCGGATCGAAAAACAGACGGCAGGGGGTGCCCCTTTCCTGGAAGTGAAGCTAGCCGATGCGGGAGATTCCATGGTCTGGCGGGTCTTTGATAACAACCCGCTTTTTCAAGATGCTCGGCAACTCCATCGCGGCAGTTTTATCGAACTTGCTGCCCAATGGGTGGACACTGGGAAGTATGGCATTGAGCCCAGACAGCCGCAGATGCGCTTTCTCAGCGATGAAGAAAAGCAGATGCTTTTAAGTGGCGATGCCGATTTGGCGGAGCGTCAACGCGCAGACTATGAAGACATTGTTCGTCTCGTGGAGTCGGTGCGGGATCCGCGCCTGAAGACTTTGTGCAGCCTGTTTTTAGAAAAGCATGGCGAACGCTTCCGCCGCACCGCAGCCGCGCGGGAAAATCACCACGCGCGTCGTGGAGGGCTGGTGGAGCATGTGGCGCAGATGATGCGTTGCGCGGTGGCCATCTCCAGCGTTTATCCCACACTCAATCAGGATCTATTGATCGCAGGCGTGCTGTTTCATGATTGCGGAAAACTCTGGGAAAACACCTACCCAGAGACAGGCTTCAGCCAGCCTTACCAGTTGCATGGAGAAATGTTGGGGCACATTTCGTTAGGCATTGAATTGGTTAACAAACTTTGGCGGGATGTCATGGACCGTTCCGAATCCGCCGAGTGGACCATGTTGGAACCTGCCAGTGATCTAGTGCGCATGCACTTGCTTCACCTCATTGCCTCCCATCACGGGCAGTATGAATTCGGTTCCCCCGTACTGCCTAAAACCCCAGAAGCCATCATCCTCCATCATGTGGATAACATAGATGCCAAGATGGAAATGCTGCGCCGAGGGTATGAAAACGGCAAGGAACTGGCTCCCGGCATTGTCGAACGCTTCCGCCCCTGGCCCGTGAATGTTCTGGTACCCTTGCAGAGAGTGAGCGGTCTGCCTGAGCCCGTGGTCGTGAATAAGGAAATGATGGAGCCAGATGAAGACTTGATATCGTAGCCGCAACATCCCGCCCTCCCGCAACGTCACCCTTCCCCATGATCGGCATCTACGACTTCTGCGGTCACGATTGAATGGACCTTTGACTGGCTGCAAAGGCAGGGCGGTCATGACCTCGTGCGCGACTACTGGCATGAGGCCATTTATGAAGACTCCAAGCGCCGCGCCATCGCCTTAATCGTCGGCAAGGGATTCGAAGGCATGAAGGAATACTGCTGCTCCCCCTAGTGGCTTTTGCCTATTCAGACAATATTTTGTTGATGTTTGCACCTGACGGTCAAATTGTGTCGCATGTTGATTAGAGCGTTGCGATTAAGCATCTTGAAATGGCTCTTAAAAACAGCAAAAAGATGAATTGGCCTCTATTCTGGCAACTGCTTGTCACCGCGACCGTAGCCTTCATCGGTTCATGGTTAGCTCACTTTTTTGCGGCTCGCCGGGACCGTAAAAATAAGCAACGCGACCTGCGCATCTCCTTTCTTATCGAGGCATATCGGCGGCTTGAGTTCATCGCCAACCGTCCATCCCTAGACGACGCAAAGTCAATTGAGTCTGCTGTCGCCGACATCCAGTTATTCGGCACGTCCAGTCAGGTCCGGCTCATTCAGTCATTCGCTACTAAGTTTGCAACTACCCAGACCGCTCCACTTGACACTATTCTTAGCGAACTCAGGAAGGACTTACGCGCTGAACTCCAATTCGAAAGCGTGCCCGACACATTACTTTTCTTCCGCTACGAGCCTCACAAAAGGACGCAACCTAAACCTTAAATATCTGCTACTGAGGTCTTCCTGAGCCTGAACTGTTTACTAAACTCAAGATCCTCGAACGGATACAAATCCCACAATGAAAGATTCGGACGACAAAGAAATTGGCCAAAGTGAGGAACGGCGAAAAGCACGTGCTAAGCGTCAGCGTTTCTTGGGCTGGTGCAAAGAAAGAGGCGAGGATCCCGAAGACGAAGGCGCGTTTGATAGGTTCAACGAGATAGTTTCATTCTGGGATGACTTAAACGAAGACGACAGTGCAGGGTGGAACGATAACATGAACAAAGACTAACCACAGCCTCCACATAAGGCAGTGCCGCTCTCTGCAATCGTTGATCTTGGAGCCGTTAGGGCATTCCTATCCAAAAATGCAGTATCCAAATTTCTAATTGCAGTGTATCCTTCCCACATGAAACTGGAAGAACTCAGCGCCGAGGCAGCTAAGCTGCCAGAGGATGAACGCGCCTCAC
>JAOZVT010000757.1 GCA_025869455.1 Prosthecobacter sp. | reverse complement strand
GGATGCCCAGGCGGCGCAGCGGAGAGGGGCTGTCCTGGCGTGTGACGAGGTCATGCAGCACCTTTGCGGTTCCTGCATCACCCGCCTGCCGCAGGATGGCCAGCGCGGCCAAGCGATCGTTCACAGGCTGCTGGGCATCCGCCAAAGCCTCGCGGTAATGAGTGAGAGCTGGGGCATCGCCAAAGAGCGCGGAGAGTTCCTGAACCAGGCTCAAAACGGGTGGAGTAGCTGCCTCACGCAAGCCCGCTGCGATGGTCGCCCAATCGCCAGGCGCGGAGAGCTTGCCGGACTGACGAGCGGCATTCAGCACCGCTGATAAAATGGGTTCCTTTGCCGCCGGATCAAATGCCGCGCCCTGGCTTGCCAAAGCCCGCAACAACGCAGCGCGTCCTGCATCATCAGACGACAGCCGACGATAGATGAACTCTGTGACTTTAGGCATTTTCGAAGCCTTGGCCAACTCCAGCCCGGTCTGTGCATCCGCTCCGACGATTGGCTCAATGCCATACCAAATCAGCAGCGGAATGTAGGGATCATCTTTGTCTTCTTCGTGCTGGAGGAGGGCGGTGGCGATGTCTCTTTCGAATGTGTAAAAGGATCCATGCAAGAAAGAAGCTAGCTCTCGACGAACAACAGAAGATGTCGTGTTTTTGGCAAGGTCTGTCAGATTCGTCAAAAAAATCTGGAGTTGCGGCGGCATTTCTTGATAGACTATTTGGTGTTCTTTCTGGTCTGAACTTTTCCTCGTGTAACGAATAACCTGTGCAATTACAGCGGGTTCCTTGAGCTTTAATAATTTAAAATCACCTCCATATAGGGCGTTAAAATTGTTGGTATCGACCAAAAGCCATAGTGCACGAAGACGTTCGATCACTGGTCTGCTGTAGGCTTTGAGATCCCCCTCATACTCAGAGGTTAGAATGTCATAAAGTTTATAACGGATGTCCATGTGCAATCCTTTGCCGGCCAAAATATCTCCAGGCTCACCCTCATTATGCCGCTCCATCATCACCCGCCGCGCCATGCGTGAAAACCACTCGTTCTCGGTCTGAACGGCCAATTCCGCCAGGGTAACATCGGTTTCTTTGGTGAGGTCGAAGGGTGCGTTCGGAATGACGGGAGCGCGGTCATTCGCTTCGTTATGCTTCGCGGCTTTGCCGCCATGGTTAGAAAGGCGGGCAGGAGTGCCCACGCTCCCTTCGGAGCCATAGCTCACGCGATAAATCCGCCCATTGCTGCGGTCCCAATTTTCCACCGCCTTGCTGCCGCGATGGCAGATCTGCTGGTCACTCCAGTCACTGACATAGAGGAAACCATCAGGGCCGACCTTTTGCGTCACGGGGATGAAATGCGTGTCGTTAGACCGCATGAAGTCACTGCCATGTTTGCCGATGTAAGTGCTGCCTTTGGGATCCAGGTAATCCGTCACCAAACGATGCCCGTGCAGGTTTCCAAAGATGAGTTGATTCCGATAACTTGCGGGGAACTGGCTGCTCTGATAGATGGCGAGACCGCAATGCGCATGACCGCCGCCTAACGCATTGGTCGTGTCACTGACGATGCCTGCCCCGGTGGTCTTATCCAGGTTACCAGGGCGGAGATTGCCCGCGTAGTGAGCATGATCCGCGATGGTCTTGATGTCATCGTAAGTGTAGGGATTGAAATGCTGCCCCGCCTGCCGCTGATAACGTCCGCCAGGGACGATGTGGTAGAGATGCGGGATCACGCAGGCGGTGACAAAAAATTCGCCATGCTCATCGTAATCCAGGCCCCAGGGATTGCTGGTGCCTTCAGCGTAAACCTCAAACTCATGGCGGATAGGATGGTAACGCCAAACGCCCGCATTGATGGGCACACGTTGCTCATCCTGCGTGCCGGGTTTGCCTACCTTTGAGTGTGTAAAGACGCCATGGCAACCATACAGCCAACCGTCTGGCCCCCAGATGAAGCTATTCAGTGTCTCATGCGTATCCTGACTGCCCCAACCATCTAACAAGGCATAAGCGGTGAAGGGCAAGCCGGGAACCTTTTGATAGTCGGCATAGCGGGCATCCGTCGCGTCTGGTTTGTCATCGCGATCCACGTCTGGAATGAACATCATGTAAGGGGCAGCCCCCACCCACACGCCGCCAAAACCCACCTCGATCCCGCTGGCGAGGCTGATGCCTTCCGCGAAGACCTTACGGGTTTCAAAGCTGCCATTTCCATCCGCATCTTCGAGAATCAGAATGCGATCCTGCCCTGCCCCAGGCTCGCGCGGCAGGGGGTAGCTATTTCCCTCCACCACCCAGAGGCGACCGCGCTCGTCCCAGCACATGGCGATGGGTTGCACCACTTCGGGCTCAGAGGCGATCAGTTCGGCCTTGAAGCCCGCTGGCAGTTGCATGCTCTTCACGGCTTCTTCGGGTGACTGACCTTGTTTGTATTCTTGGTTAGGCATGAGCGCAGGCCCATACATCTTCTTCGGTCGGCTTTGCTCTGCCACTTCCGCCGTCACTTCCTGGCGTTGTTGCAGCAGCACATAGACTCCAGATTTATTCCCCACCAGGATGTCTGGGAACTGGTCACCATTCACATCCGCCACCTGCACATCCACGCCGACGCCACTTTCGGCATCCACCAGATGCGGGATGAATTCGACCCCACCTTTGCCATCACGCTTGGCTTGGAACCAATAGACCACGCGAGGACCATGCTCATCGGGATCGCCATGACCATTGTGTGCCCAGTAGCGTTTGCCCGTCACGATGTCCTTCACGCCATCGCCATCCATGTCCGCCAGATACATGGCGTGAGGCTGGCTGAAGACGATGCCGTAATCGTTGTCAAAAGGCTGCTCGGTGACCAAGTTCCGCCGGTTCCACTGAGCCCCGTCATCACCCGCCCGATTCAGGAAAACCGACACTCCGTAACGATGCGCAGAAAGAGCTGTCGCAATGTCGTTTCGGCCATCGCCATCGAAGTCATAGGCAAAGATCTGCGCGCCTCCGCTGCCACCAGCGCTGAAGGTATGCGGGGCCCAGGGAGCCGTCTTAGACTCCGTACCAGCCTGCCACCAGCGGCGGGATTCCATGAGGTCCATCTGACCGTCGCCATCCACATCTCCCACGCCTAGGCCATGCGTGAACTTCGCCACCTTCACATCGTCACTGATCGGCACAAAGGGCCAGGCTTCCGTGGGCTTTTCCCAGTTCGGCGCATACCAGCCAAAGTGACCTTTGCGACTGCATACGATCTCCGGTTTGCCATCTCCCGTGATGTCCGTGAAGACCGGCGACTCATTGTCCACCACATCTGCGACGATGTGCATCTCCCACGGCGTGTCTTTTTCAAACTGGCCGGGACTGAGATACAGCCGCGCCTCCTTGCCGGGGAAACCGAGCACGAGAATGTCTAGCCAGCCATCGCCATTGAAATCCTGTGGGTAGCAAAAGAAATTGTCGGAATAACCAACGATGTCGAAAACCTTGGGTTCATAAAAAGCGTGGGGGTTTTTCCAATCTGGCCCCTCGTACCAAAAAGGCCCGCTGATGATATCGGCGTGGCCATCCTTGTTGATGTCTCCCTGATTGACGCCCTCGGCATAAAATTGATTGGTCAACTGGACACGCTTCCAGGAAATGAGGGGCTCTGCCTGGAGCAGTGACGTGCTGACGAGAGCAAGGAGGAGCAAACTTTTCATGGTTGAAGGGCTGTTAACCGATGAAACGCTATCAGAACCCGGGACTCTCGGACAAGATTTAGGATGGATCGGACATCGAAAGGCTGATTTCCGGCTCCAAATGGGGAAAACCAGCCTTCTAGACCGGTGGAAATTTCGTTCTACGTCTTGCACCCCCGGCGCTCCGGTTTAGAAAAGGTCCATGCCGTCTCCAGAGATCAACATTGCCCACATCGCCAAGCTGTCGCGCCTCGCCCTGACTGAGGAGGAAGCGAAATGCTACAAAGAGCAGCTTTCCCAGATTCTGGGTCACATTGACCAGCTCAGCCATTATCCGCTGGATGCCGAGCCGAGCGCCCACGCCATGCCCGTCTTTGATGTCGTCCGCCCAGACGTTCCCCGCCCCGGCTTCACCCAGGATGAAGCGCTGGCCAATGCCCCCCATCGAGTGATGGACCAGTTCCAGATCGTCAAGGTCATGGAATAGCCCAGCTCCGGTATTCAGTAAGCAGTGTTCAGTCTTCAGCCCTGAATCCACCCTCTGCCTGCGACCTCTGAATACTGATCACTGAATACAGATTACTCCACATTTCCCCATGTCCCTCGCCTCCTCCACCATTGCCGCGCTACGCCAGCGGCTCGTTTCCAAAGAGATCTCTCCGCGCGACATTGTGCAAGATGTCGCCACGGCCATTGAGGCCCAGAATTCATCCATCGGGGCTTACCTGTCCTGGGATCTCGAAAAAGCCCTGGCAGAAGCTGACCGCGCTGATTTGGCCCAACCGCTGGGTGGCATCCCGATCGGCATCAAGGACAACATGAACGTCCTGGGAGAGCCCTGCACCTGCGGCTCGAAGATGCTGGGCAACTATTCCGCGCCTTACAACGCGGGAGCCATCGAGAAACTGCGTGCCGGGGGTGGCATTCCCTTTGGCCGCTTAAACATGGACGAATTTGCCATGGGCTCCTCCACGGAAAACTCCGCCCTGGGCATCACGCGGAATCCGCATGATCTGGAGCGCATTCCTGGCGGCTCCAGTGGTGGCAGCGCTGCCGCTGTGGCGGGAAATCTAGCCGTTGCCACGCTGGGCTCAGACACGGGTGGTTCCATCCGCCAGCCAGCGGCCCTCTGCGGGTGTGTGGGGCTCAAGCCTACCTACGGCCGCATCTCCCGCTTTGGCCTCGTGGCGTTCGCTTCCTCACTGGACCAGATCGGCCCGATCACCAAAACCGTGGAAGATACTGCCCTCTTGCTGAACCATTTGTGTGGCAAAGATGCGCGTGACTCCACCTCTCTGGATGTGGACGTGCCTGACTTCACCACCGCTCTGGGTCAAGACATCAAGGGACTGCGCATCGGCCTGCCGAAGGAATATTTCATCAGTGGCATCCATGCCGGAGTCTCTGCCAGCGTGAACGCAGCTATCAAAAAGCTGGAAGCCCTGGGTGCAATCCCGGTGGAAATCAGCCTGCCTCACACGGATGTGGGAGTCAGCACCTACTACATCATCGCGCCAGCGGAAGCCTCCGCGAACTTGGCACGCTTTGACGGTGTCCGTTACGGTCACCGCACTGCCAATGCCAAGGATCTGCTGGAGCACTACATGATGAGCCGTGAAGAAGGGTTCGGTCCTGAAGTGAAACGCCGCATCCTCCTGGGAACCTACGTACTCAGCAGTGGTTACTACGATGCCTATTACATCAAGGCCCAGCGTGCCCGCACCCTCATCCGCCAAGACTTTGAAAAAGCCTTCCAGCAGGTGGATGTCATCGTCAGCCCTACCAGCCCTACTCCAGCCCACAAGCTGGGTGAGCTGAAGGACAACCCGCTGGCGGCTTATCTGGAAGACGTATTCACCATCCCCGCAAACCTCGCAGGTCTGCCCGCTATCAGCATCCCCTGTGGCACAGCGGAAGAAGGCGGCAAGCAACTCCCCGTGGGTCTTCAGATCATCGGCAAACCTCTGGATGAACTCACCCTCATCCGCGTGGCCGATGCGTTTGAAAAAGCGTGAGTCGTAGGGGGCTGGCTGGCCTGTCGTGGAATCGTCAAACCAAACGTCCCGTGACGTTTGGTTTTCTGGATATTGTCTTCCTGATGATTTTGGTCTAACAAATAACGAAACTCATTTCTGAAACTTGAAGATTCTTCT
>JAOZVT010000756.1 GCA_025869455.1 Prosthecobacter sp. | reverse complement strand
GCCTTATTTTTAATGGCTCAACGGGGGGATTGGTTTACGCGGGGAGTCTTCGAAATGGAACCCTTGCTTTAGGTGCCACATCAGCTTCCACTGATCGATTATTTACTTTAACTGGCAGTGGGGTAACGCTCTCTAGTACCGCCGCCAATAACAATGCCATTATTTGGAGAAATACGGGGGCTATTGTTCATGGAACCAATGCGGATCGTACAATTACTCTGACAGGTACTTCGCAAGGGGAGAATACACTGAATCCCCAAATCACGGATAGCACAGGTTTTGTTACCTCTGTCACTAAAACGGGGACCGGGATATGGAAGCTAGGGAATACCAACAATACTTACAGTGGTGACACTACCATCACTCAAGGCATCCTGATGGCGACGGATGGCCAAGGTCTTTCCTCCATTTCTAATTTGATATTCGATGGCGGGACGCTCTTTAGTCAAGGTGCGCTCAATCGTAATATTGGCACGGGACCTGGTGAAATGCAATTTAAAGCTCCTGCTGCGAACACGGCTCAATTCTCGGGAGGTTTCCTCGGGGGAGAAAGTAAACTGACCGTCACTTGGGCAGGAACTCCTATTTGGGGAAGCACCACGGGGTTTCTAGATACTCGCAATGGGATCTTGTTGAACGGCTCCCAAGCTCGAGCTCAAGGAGCGACAGGTTCTATTGCCCTTTCTGAGGTGGAAATTGCCAGTGATTTCTCTCTGGGCACAGCTAGTGGGGCAGCAGCTTCTCTGACGGGTGTGACCACGACGTCTTCGAGTGCTAACTTGACCGTAAACTCCACGGCTGGCTTGGTTGTAGGCCAGACCATTTCTGGAACTAACATTCCCTCAGGATCCTACATTGTCAGCATCAACAGTGCCACGGGGATTACGATTAGCTCCAATGCTACGGCTAGTGGCAGTGCGCTGACAGCCACTGTGGATGCGAATACACTACGCCCCATTCGTGTGGATGATAACTCCAACACTGGGGCTGATTATGCGACTCTTAGTGGTAACATCTCTGGTAATGTGGGTACGGGTATCCGTAAGTTAGGCTCAGGCACTCTGAGGATGACTGGTGACAACACCTACAATGGTGAAACCAATATTAATCAGGGAACTTTGGTGGTAACGACATTGGGGAATAGTAGCGTCGTGGGAACATCCAGTGTCGGAACCACGGCTAACGCCAATCTTGACTCTAATGCGGTGACTCTTGGAAACACACTTACAGGCGGAGCCATACTCCAATATATTGGGGCAGGGGAAACCAGTGATCGGAAAATCCGTCTCAATTCAACGACCGGGAGTACTCAAATCCATTCAGATGGCACTGGTCCGCTGATCCTTACCAATGTGGCAAATGACATGGTGGCGGGTGCAAAGACATTATTCCTGCGCGGCACCAATACGCAGGGAAATATGATCACGAGCCAGTTGTCGGACAATGGCGGAACTTTGGGGGTTACTGTGGATGGCAGTGCTGTTTGGATTTTGACCAATGGGGCTAATAACTACACGGGTACGACTACCAGTGGTGCAGGAGCCTTGGGCATTGGGCACAATACAGCCCTGGGAAATAGCACCTTACTGCTTTCCAATGGTAATATCTTTGCTTATGGCGCAGACCGCACCATTGCTAACCTTGTCAACCTAGCCAACAATAGCACCCAAGGATTTTTGGGTGACTACAGTTTGACGTTTAGTGCAGGTATTACGGCTCTTGCTGCTGCGAATAATTTTGGAACGAGCAACAATATCGCGACAGGTAAATCTCTCACGATTAACGGAGTTACAGCTAACGCAATGACGGCCAACCGCTCTTGGACGGTGGATGGCTCAGGTGAAACCATTGTTAATGGTAATATTACTACGAGCACGGCTTTTGGGCTGGTCATTTCTAAGGTTGGAAATGGTACTTTGGTCTTAAATGGTAACGCCTCCAATTTTAACCAGAACAATGCTTCACTGGACATTGATCGCGGAACAGTGCGCATCGGCGCAGACAATGCCATTGCCAGTGCCGTCGGCTATGGTGGTGTTACAATCAGTCCTGAACTAGCCACCTTAGATACTGCTATCTTTGATCTGAATGGTCATGTGCAGACCATCAATGCGCTCACCGCGACTACGGATGGTTCGGTCATCATTGATAATACTTCGGCTTCTCCAGCCTCCTTTACCTTTGGGGCGAACGATGCCACCGTGAATTTTGGTTCTGGGATTGGTTCTTACACCATTCAGAACTCAGGGGGTGGCGCGCTTTCTATTTATAAAGCAGGCAACACTAGCGCCACTTTTTCCGCAGGAATGACACTGACTCACACAGGTATTACAGGTGTGACTGGTGGTGCTTTCACGATTGCTTCTGCTTTGAATGGTACTTCTGGCTTTAGCGTCACCGGCATTGGCAGCACATTGTCTCTTACTGGCGGTATTACGGATCCAACGGCGGTCACCAGTATTTTAGTAGAAAACGGTGGTACACTCAGGCTTTTGGATGGTGCAGGAAGTCAGTTTTCCAATCTGGACTCCCTGACTTTGGGTTCATCTGGCGGCAGCATGACGACTCTGGGACTTAATGTAGGGGACAGCAATGCGGCAGGGGATAATTTAAATACTGACCTCCTTTCGCTTCTCAATACGGGTACGCTTAATCTCTTTGCGGGTAATAAAATCACGCTTGATCTCACGGATGCAGGTCTCAATCCAGGAATGGAGTATGATCTCCTGACCTTTGCGCCAGGAGGTTTCACCAGTGGAGTTCTCAATGTGAACGACTGGATTTTGGGAGCCACACCAGGCGGTTTTGATTCGATCACTCTAACAGCAGACAATGATCGTATTTACATTACCACGGGTGCTTTAATTACTGGTAGTCTTTATTGGCGCGGCAATACGAGCAATGCCTGGAATGGTGCCAATAATAATTGGACGACAGACAAAGCAGGCACCACCCCGGGGGTCACCATTCCAGGTCAAGGAACTGATGTGATTTTTGTTTCAGATCCGGTTGGTGGGGCGGTAGTCACGACGCTGGAGCAGAACTTTAAGATTAATTCATTAACTTTTGAGTCCAGCACTAGTACGCCTAGCTCTGTTACGATTGATCCAGGAACTATTGCGACCAATCGGATTGAGGTCGCGCCTCAGAATGATACGGATGGTATCAAGATTTCCACGGGTGGTCCCGCCACAGTCAATATCAATACAGCTGTTAAACTTGGAGCTGATCAAACCTGGACTGTGGCAGATGCAGGCAGCACCTTGACCATTTCAGGTTCATTATTGGGAGAGGCGGATATCGTCAAAAATGGATTAGGGAAAGTAATCCTCGGAGCAGCGGCTGATCCAACTTTCAACTCGGGCACAACTTCGGTCGTTACCATTAATGCGGGTAGCTTCGAGATGACAAATGCAGGTGCATTAGGCGCTACGGCGAATAGTAATTTGGCGGCTGTGATTCTCAATGGCGGAGCCTTTTATTATAACAATGCCACTTCTGCCACTATCCCCAATAGCCTGACCCTAAATGGGGGCACTCTTTCATCTGGAGGCAATACTCAGACTTATAGCAGTGCCATTCCAATTACGGCGGATTCTTTCATTAACTTTAGAGATTCTGCATCTGCTCTATTAACAGCGACAGCACGTAGTGTGACCCTTTCTGGCGTTCTAAGCGGCACGGGAAAATTGACTCTTCAGAGCAATAATACGCTTACCGCAGGGAACCAGGAGAGTGGGACGCTTACACTCACAAATGACGGCAATACGGCTTGGAGTGGTGGTGTGCTTTTTGAAGGAGGAACCATCGTAACCACAGCTGAAAATGCTCTCGGCACAGGGGATATTGTATTTGATCCCTTTGGGCGCTTGATCATTCGTGGAACCAATGGGCAAACCTATAATCTTCCGAATGACATCACCTTTGCAGGTGGTTCTGTGGGCGAGATTTCAGCGGATAATACAAGTAGCACCTTGCTGGCAGACTTTACGGTAAATCTGAATGGGTTGGTCACCATAGGCAGTGCGGCTGCTCCTGGTATCGTGCGCTTGGAATTGGCGGATACAAGTAGCCTGATGAATTTGACGGGTGGTGTTGTGCTGGCCAATGATGCAAGTATTTCTGTGGGAAATGGTGCACGCATTGTGACGATTTCTAGCGTCATTTCTGAAACAGGTGGTGCACGCAGTTTAACCATCAATGATGATGCTGGAGCTTGGGCTCAAACCAATCGAACCCTACGTCTAACGGCATTAAACACCTTCACGGGAGATATTATTCTTTCGTCTGGAATCCTTGAGTTTGATACCGTTACAAATGCAGGTGGTGCTGCTAGTAGCCTAGGACAAGGAAACACTCTGACCTTGGGTTCGGCGACCCTTGGTTTTATCGGTAGCACGAGCCAATCAACGAATCGTGCTATCACGACGAATGGTAGCCCCACATTGTTAGCTAACGGTACATTAGGGGCCATCATGACTTACACGGGTGCGATTACGCAGGCGACTAACAATTCTCTGACGCTCGGAGGTGCTGGTGAAGGTGTCATTACAGGCGGGATCACTCAGCCTCTGGGAGCAGCTACGGCGGATATCACCATTTCATCTGGCACTTGGACTATTCAGGATAGTAATGTCACAACTTCGGATGATCTGTTGATCAATGGTGGCACGGTGACTTTGAAGGACATGGTGCTGAGCGTGAATGATGACATTGTGTTGAGTGGCAGCACAGCGGTTCTGAATCTTAACACTACGGGAATTTGGGCGGCCGTTAATCCTGCTGGAACAAGCAGTGGTCTTTATGCTCGAGGTGGTGCCATCATCAACATCAATGCGGATGACGTTAACGGGGTGGGAAATGCCAACCTCACCGACTTTATTTTACTCGGAGACGGAACCTTGGCGGGGGTTGGCACTCTGAATATGAATGGCTTTAACATCACCATTCCACGTTTGGATGTGGGGGCGATTGCTGAGGGTTTTGAAGGGGCCGTCATCGGAACAGGAACCATTACCGCTACTTACACAGGAACGGATTATGCCCAAGGCTTCCGTTTATTCCGTGGCTCTGTTTCGGCTAATTTGGCAGGCGGTTCGCCCATACTGAAGCAAGGCTTGGGATCTGTCACACTCTCTGGTGATAACAGCGGATTGACAGGCTCTGTTAATGCGACAACTCGAATTGATCATGGTAATCTGATTCTTGATTACACGACGTACAATACCATCAAGATTCCAACCAACCGTGGTCTGGACATGCGTGGTGGTACACTCACGATCAATGGCAGTAATATCGCCGCAACAGTCCAAACTGTTTCAAGTACAACCTTGGCTAGTGGAGGTGCAAACACCTTCACCATCAATCCTGGGGCGGGGCAAACTGCGACATTAACACTTGGGGCAATCACGCGTGCGGGTAGCGCAGGCACCTTGAGAATTAACCTACCACTCGCAGATGGATTTGTGACCACAACCACGGCCAATAATAGCTCTCATGGTCTCTTGGGGAGTAGCGGTTTTGCCACAGTAAAGGACGGAAATGGTCAAACTTGGTTTGCTCGTAATGATGGTGCTAACAATATTGTCGGGTTAACTTCCAGCGCCAACAATGATGTCTCGACATGGGTGACTGGTGACCATGTTACGGATGAAACGACGGGTTATGTTGGTTCGGTCTCTAACGTTGCCATCAATAGCTTGCGGTTCAACGCTGCGTCAGCGGCGGGTGTTAATGTGCTGCCTACAGGTGTTCTTAGCATTGCTAGTGGTGGTATTCTGATGACGGATCAAGTCACAACTGGCACCCCGGGTGTG
>JAOZVT010000755.1 GCA_025869455.1 Prosthecobacter sp. | reverse complement strand
GGGGGAGATCAATAACAGTGCCGGAGGTGATGGTGGCCGACGTATAAGCACGCACATCTGGGAAACTAACCACAGAAATATCTCGCACACGGTCCGCACCTAGGGGGCGAACGACGGCAAAAACTGAAGCTGGCATGGCGACGAGCAGCCCCAAAATAGATAGAAGAACGGCCCAAGTCACGACTCTGCGTCCCGCCCAGATACGCCAGGTGATGGAAAGGAGAACCAACCAAAAACCGGCAGCCGCGAGCAAGATCCACTCATTCGGCGTCAGCCAAAGACTCAACTGACTAAGGGGGGACTGAACGTCAAAAGTCAGGAAGCGTAAACGCTCCTGAAGGTGCCGGAGGTTTTGACGAAGCTCTGGCGAGCGTGGGTCAAAAAGCTGGGCACGCTGGTACCAAAGAGCGGCACGCCCCAGGTCTTCCTGACGATAACGGGCGTGACCGATCAACTGAAAGACCTCTGAACTGAGCTGTGGCGGGTCTTTTTTCGTGAGCGACTCCGCGTAGTATTGGGCACGGGGGAAGTTACCTTTGGCCACTTGAGCCAAGGCTTCTTGGTAAATCTCGTCAGGTGTGGTCGGGCTTGCCGCTTTTTCCTGAGCCTGAAGCTGACCAGCCATGACCAAGGCCAGAGTCAGGAGAACGGTGACTTTGGCCAAGGATTGCGTAAAGAGACGATGAAGAGTGCTGGTGATCTTACGCTGTTCATCTGCTGCGACCGGGGTCGGCGGCAGACCTCTAAAATTAGCGGATTCATAACGCTCCAAGATGGCTTTCAACTCTGGTTCATCGATCTGGCTACCAGCCTTGGCCTTGTATATGAATTGCGCTGCCTGATGGAGAAATTCGGTATCTTTGCCACCATGCGCTTCGAGAGCAGCCCAAGCCGCACGCAGTTCCCCTGCCCTGCCCGCCATACGCGCCGCGCGACGATTGCGAGCAACGGCAAGGATGCTGGCCAACACCAGCAAGCCCACAGGGATCACCTGGGCCGACCAGAAAGTAGGGCTGTGGATCAAGAGCGAACCTACTGGAAGCAACCAGTGCGATTTAGCAGGCGGAGTCACCAAAATGTCTGTGATGTCAGCCTGTGGCGGAGTCACGACAGGAGGCGGCATTGCAGCATCAGCGGAAGCTCCAGCACCTGCCACACTGCTCGCAGGAGTAGGCTCGGCAGGCTTCATTTCCAAGGGGATGGCCGCCGTGCGCAGAGTGACATATTTTTTCTGATGCGGGCTGAAGAAATTGATCTCAAAGGGAGGCAACTCTTTATGAACAGCCTCGGGGATGAAAACCTGAGTATAACCAATTTTGCGATCCAAGGTAGGCACCTGACTTTGATCCAACTGGCCTTCGATGCTGTAACGTTTAGCAGGATAAGATTTCCAACCACTTTCAGAAGTCATGACAGGGGTGGTCAGCGCATCAAAATTTCCACTACCTTCCAACACGAGCTCGACTGAGACAGGATCTCCCACCGTGAGTTCGGTCGGAGTCGCGCTAGCACTGAGGGCAAATTCACCCACAGCTCCGCTGAAGTTGGCAGGCTTTCCTTCTTTGGGAAGTGGCAGCACATTGACGGATATCTCTTGGCTTTTGACCACAAGCTTTCGCGGCTCTGTCATCACGCCAAAAAAGCCTCGCGGGAAGTTAGGTGGAAAGACATTGGCTCCTGCTCTGGGATCATCATCCACGGGCATTTCCACCAAAAGTTCCACCGAAGCGGGGCCGACTTTGATCTCTCCAGCGCGAAGGGAGGATAGGGTGCTCCGGTAATGCAAAACGATGTAACCAACACCATTGATAGCCTCCATCGACTGGTCACTCTGCTGAGGAAATCGAGCAATGGCGAGGTCACTCTTTTCAATTTCGATCATACCCACCCGCCGAATTTGGGTCTGACGCGGAATGTAAAGGGAACCAATGATCGGCACGACCTCTCCCTGATAGATTTCTTTTTTGCCCAATTCGATCTGAAGGATCGGCATGTTGGGATCATCACCATCCGCCACCTTGGGATCGCCCCCCTGCCCCACCGTCAGCTTGACCTCATTGGTGGCGATCATTTTGCCATCCACTTTGATGTTTTGAGAAGGGATGACAAATTCACCAGGTTCAGAAGCGACGAGGCCCCACGTTAAACGGAGGGACAGTGACTGACGACCATTGGTAATGCTAAGCTGCTGAGAAGTAGAAGGCTGGGAGTTTTCCTGCTGGATTTGGAGGGGTAACCGCAACTCAGGTAGCTCTTGGAGCTGACCATCCTGAATCGTGATAATGTAGGCAAAGGTACGATTGGGCTTCACCACATCCGGCTGAGCATAGGCCTTCACGGTAGCCGCAGAGGCCATGCTGGAAAGACCCAAACAAAGGGCCACCAGCAGCCGAATGGCTGTGGCCGATTCACGAATCGCATTTGTCATGTTTCCCATCTTGTTCATTTCCTATTACCAATCTTTTCCATTTACCGGTGGATCACGTGGACGCACCAGCAGGGCTTTCTTTTGATCATCTGCATAAGCTCGCAAAAAGGAACGGGCCTCATTGCGGCTAAATCCTGTCGCTTCCTGGGATTGATCGTCTCCAGATTCGGATTCTTTGAGTTCTTTGGCTTCCTCGCCCTTCTCGTCTTTGGGCTCACCTTTATTAGCGGCTTGGAGTTGACCTTCAGGAATCTCTTCTTCCTTCTGTTCACCTTTTTGTTTGCCTAGGCTTTCCTTACGGCTGCGATCCTTCTTTTGGCCTTCGCCATTTTCGTCGCCTTCTTCACCCTCTTC
This sequence comes from Prosthecobacter sp., assembly GCA_025869455.1. Taxonomy (GTDB): domain Bacteria; phylum Verrucomicrobiota; class Verrucomicrobiia; order Verrucomicrobiales; family Verrucomicrobiaceae; genus Prosthecobacter. The sequence goes on along the minus strand of JAOZVT010000755.1, from coordinate 3,001 downwards.
CCCTTCCTCGCCGTCTTCACCTTTTTCGCCCTTCTCTCCTTTTTTGCCTTTTTTCTTGTCGCCTTTTTCACCCTTATCCCCCTTCTTCTCCTCCATATCGATTTGCTTTTGCAGCTCATCGAGGCGCTTTTTGACAAACTCCCGGTTCTCTTTGATCGAGGTATTTTCTGGGTCGATTTTTAAGGCGGAATCGAAATGCTTCACCGCATCTTTCCAGGACTTCAGCGTGAATTTGGGCATTTTGGCCAACGCACGATCTCCCTGATCATAGAGGCTATGGGCCAACCCCTGATGCGCCTGTTCCTGGAGCAAAGGCTCACTTGATTCCAAAGCTTGGCTGAAGGCGCTGACCGAGCGGTCATAGTCCTTCAACTGGTGTGCGGAATAGCCTAGGGCTTGCGCATAACGGTAGCGCAGGGACTCCGGCGGATTTTTATCGATCAATTTGCCAAAGAGTTCTGCGGCTAGTTTGTGGTTCCCGTTCTTCAGCGCCTCTTCAGCCGTTTCGGGACTGACTTTTGCCTGACTGAAGATGGAGGCCCAAAAGGAAGGAGGGGTGACCGTCTCAGCATGGACGGGGCTATCAGTCAAGCCCAGGCAAAGCAGCGCTAAAGCTGGGGCTAGTCTGCGCCGAGGGGAGGAAGAGCGAAGGGACCAGGCAATCATAAGAAGCAATACACCCATAGACAATGGCCACTGAAAACGTTCGATTGGCTTGACGAGTTGCTGAGCTTCATTCGCTTGGGCTTGAAGTGCTGAGAGCAATTCCCGCACCACGGAGGTGGCCAGAGGTTGTGAACCCAGTTTCATGTAACGCCCCCGAGTGGTCGCGGCGATTTCCTGGAGGACACTGCCTTCGAGCTTGGTTTTCACCACGTTGCCACTGCGGTCACGCACGTAGTCGCCTTTGCGCTCTGGGTCTGGATCGGGGATGAGCGCGCCCTCTTCCGTACCTACACCGACGGTGAGGATGAGGATGTTTTTCTTGGCCGCCTGCTGAGCGTATTCACGCACCTGAGCATCTGGCTCACCACCGTCGCTAAAGAGAATGAGGCCATGATTGCGGGCCGGATTTTTCTCAAACGTTTCCATGGCTAGTTTGAGCGCGTTGCCGAGTTCGCTGCCTCCACGAGGAACCGAGGTGAAATCCAGAGATTGAATGGCCTCCACCACCGCTTCATGATCCGTGGTGAGAGGGGCTTGGAGATAAGCTCTACCGGCAAAAGCAATGAGCCCCACACGATCTGTTTTTAAGGTGTTAAGGACATCCTGAGCGGCCAATTTGGCCCGGGTCATGCGATCCGGCACGATATCGTTCGAAAGCATGGAGCGGGACGTATCAATGGCGATGATGACATTCCGCCCTGACTCAATTTGAATTACCTTATCCTCCCCCCATCGCGGCTGAGCGATGGCCAAGATAAAACAAACCAGCGCTAGCAATTGCAGCGCGAAAATGAATCCCGAACGCCAAGAAGAAACACCCACCACCAGCTGTGAGCGCAAACGTGGTGCCGTCATGGACTCTATAATCTGCCCGGCACGCCAAGCGGACCAGTAGCGCAAGCCTACTAGCACGGGGAGTGCAAACAGGAAGTAAAGCAGATCTGGAGAAGCAAAAGTCATGTCGAATCAAATCAGGTGGCGACAGCCACAGGCGCAGAATTGAGGAAAGTCATTCGAAGCAGAAGTGCTAGGCCTAGCAAAGCCGCTGCCAGTGCTGCGGGGATGAAGAAGAACTCTTCCGTTTCCACAATGCTACGGCGTTTGATCTCCTTCTTTTCCAAGCGGTCGATGGTATCAAAGATCTCCTTCAACGCAGAAATATCCTGGGCCATGTAGAAGCTGCCATTGCCGATGCGGGCGACATCTTTGAGCGTGCCTTCATCAAACTCCTGCCGACCACTGGTGATGACTCGACCATCTGGCAATGGAATGCGATGAACGCCTGGGGTGCCGATAGCAATGGTGTAGATTTTTTGACCCAGAGTAGCGGCTAACCGCGCTGCATCCTGAGGGCTGAGTTTGCCACTGTTGTTCGAGCCATCCGTGAGCAAAATAATGACCTTGCTAGGAACCGTCTCCTTTTCCAAACGGCGCGCGGCTGCGGCTAAACCAGACCCGATGGCAGTACCATCCTCCATGATCCCCGTCTGCACACGATCCAAGTTCGACTCCAACCATTCGTGATCCAAGGTCAGCGGACAAGGCTGATAAGGCGCCCCAGCGAAAGCGACGATGCCAACGCGATCATTGTCGCGCTCACGGATAAAGTCGCGCATCACCCGCTTCGCCGCCGTGATGCGGTTCACCGGAGAACCGCCGATGAAGAAGTCTTCAATCAACATGGAAAGAGATACGTCCACCGTGAGACAGATGGCGATCCCTTCAGTTTTATCCTCTGTCCGAGAGGTAACCTTCTGTGGGCGAGCTAAGGCGATGATGGCAAAAAACAGACTCACTAAGACCAATCCAAAGGTCAGCCCGCCATAGGTGGACTTGGCTTTGAAGCCAAGATCACGCAGAATGAACGCCGTCGGAAAGGATACAGCGGGAGCCTTCCCCACACGGCCACGCCACCAAACCAAGATAGGCAGTAATGCGAGGGCCAACAGCCACCAGGGCTGAGCAAGGATGTAATCTCGGTAAGAAGGACTCATGGGCGGTCTTCCTCCAGGTGAGTGATGGCCTTGGCGATGAGTTCCAGAGACTCTTCATTTGAAGCTGGTTCAGGGGCAAAGGAGAGCTGATCCCAGAGATCCGCTAAGGCAGCATATTTATGGAGGCGCAAAGAATTGGCGGGAATGCTACCTCCTTCAAAAATCTCACGACTGGTACGGAAGGGTGCAGGGATTTTGTACCGATCCATGAAGTAACGCCGCAGGATCTCAGAGACCTGCGCACTGGTCTGCCCAGGGGCTTGTGATCTGGCAGTGGTGGCCAGATTTTTCAAAGCATTCATGGCCGTTTGCCAAGGTTTTTTCTGCGGTGGTGGCGTGGC
>JAOZVT010000754.1 GCA_025869455.1 Prosthecobacter sp. | reverse complement strand
GACCTTTTAAGCTCCTTTTTCGATGGGTGTGCGCACCATATTTCCCCACTCGGTCCAGCTACCGTCGTAGTTGCGGACATGAGTGTAGCCGAGGAGGTATTTCAAGACAAACCAGGTGTGGCTGCTGCGCTCGCCAATGCGGCAGTACGCAATGATATCGTCATCGGTTTTCAGCCCCAACTCTCCGCCATAGATGGCTTCCAGTTCCGTGCGCGTTTTGAAGGTTTTATCTGGATTGGCCGCACGCGCCCAAGGGCAGCTTTGGGCACCTGGAATGTGACCTCCACGGAGCACACCTTCCTGCGGATATTCCGGCATGTGGGTGACCTCGCCGCTGTATTCCTTAGGGCTGCGAACATCCACCATCTTTTTACCTGCTTGATAATGCTCCAGCGTTTGCTGAAAATAGGCGCGGTGAGCAACGTCATCACGTTTGGTCGGCACGGGATAATCCGTTGGCTGGTAAGTGGTTACGGCACGAGTCAGCTGCCTCCCTTCCTCTTCCCATTTATCACGCCCTCCATCCAAAATTTTGGCCTTGGTATGACCAAAAAGCTGAAAGACCCAGAAGGCGTAGCAGGCCCACCAGTTGGACTTATCACCATAAAAAATGACGGTCGTTTCTGGGGTGATTCCGTTGCGCTTGCAAAGTTCAGCAAATTCTTCAGGCCCCACATAATCTCGGGTGGTCTGGTCATTCAGATCCCGCCGCCAATCAATGTGCACCGCGCCAGGAATGTGCTTCATGTCATAGAGCAAAAGGTCTTCGTTACTCTCGACGATGCGAATCCCAGATGTTTCGAGGTTGGCGGCCAGCCAATCAGTATCAACGAGGATGTCAGGCGTGGCGTAGGCGGCAAATTTGGGATTCATGGGGGTGAATTTGGGTTCGGAGGGGCATCCTGGCACCCAGCGGGGGACGATTCAAGGAAGCAAAGCCCTCAGTGTGAACGCCTCAAACGGGCAGTCTGGAGACTGAAAAAGAAATCCTGAAAAAAATTTCAAATTAATTCAACGCTCTCAGAAAACAGGAATCTAACTCTACAACAGTGATGGCGGGAATAGTTCCCCCAGATCTGGTCTTGAGAGTGATTGGTTGTTGTCATCACCCCTGTGGAAACACAGGTCCAGTGTTGAGGTTGATGCAAAACAATGAGGTCGGGCGGAATCGGGAGCCGCCCGGCCTCAACTTTTTTAACCCAGGCTTCAGCCTAAAGTTTCGGTAGATTGTACCCAGGCTGTGTCACCACACCAAACTCGTGCTTCTTCCACCAATGCGGCCGCTTGCTTGGAGGTCTTAGTGATCACAAAAAGTGTCGAGCCTGAGCCAGACATCAGAGCCGCCTGACCACCGGGGTGATCTAGAGCCCACATCTTGAGAGCAGGAAGCAGGCGGTGTTTCTCAAAGACGGGCCGTTCCAGGCTATTGACCATCTCTCCCCAAGGACAAAGTTGCGGAGCGTAAAGAACACCTGGGAGCTCTTGCGAATCACGCCACCGTTTGTAGGCCCATGGTGTGGGAATAGGGAAAGTGGGCTTGATGAGGACCAGTGGCAGCTTCCAAGTAAAATCCACCGGGGTCACTTTTTCGCCACGACCCGTGCCATCAGCCGCTGAAGAATCCAGCACGAAACAAGGGACATCTGCGCCGATGCCACCCGCGATCTCCAGAAGTTGATCCATCGTGAGCGGGAAACCTGCCAATTCATTGGCTCCGCGTAAAATCGAGGCAGCATTGCTGCTGCCCCCACCGAGACCGGCCCCAGATGGAATGCGTTTTTCTAAATGGATGCTCCAGGAGTGGGACTTGCCAGTGGAAGCTTCAAACGCTCTTAAGGCTTTGATGGCTAGGTTACTATCATCCAAGGGAATTCCCGGTATATTGCAGGTCAAATCAATCTTACTCCCCTTTCCTTTCAGCTCCAAACTGACCGTATCAGCGATGCTAATTTTGCAAAGGCGAGTCTCGACTTCGTGAAATCCGTCAGGCATACGCCCAAGAATGCGCAGCCAAAGATTGATCTTCGCAGGTGAAAGTAGCTCCACAGGTAAGGATGGTTAAAGAGGTTGGTCAACGCTCGGGAGTCCGGCCAATGAGAGCTAACAGACGTCCAGTACGCCCTTTTTCAATGCGATAGGAATAGTAGCGCTGCAAGTCCGACGAAGTGCAGATGCCACAATCGGCAAAGTGTTCCTGCAGAATCCCCGACTCCAGGCAGGATGCACGAATTTGAGATGCAAAATCCACTTCATAAACGGGCGTGCGGATGCAGGGACCAAGCTGGGCACGGATATCACGCGGATCACTGCCAAAGTGCTCTTGCATTTTGCGAATGGCCACGGCGGCGATGCCGAGTTCAGAACCTTTCTTGCCTGAATGAACAATGCCACAAGCCCCGGTGACAGGGTCCGCCAAATAAAGAGCACCGCAATCTGCCACGTAAATGCCGATCACTAGACCCGGAGTCGCGGTAACAATGCCATCCACTGCGGGAATAGGCTGCGAGGGAACATGGTCCACCACAGCGACTTCGGCACCGTGAACCTGCTCCGCAATGCATAGTGCCTGCTGATCAAAGCCCATCTCGGCAGCCTGTTCGTGGTGCCAATCCCAGAGACGAGCCACCACCTCCGCACGTTCTGCATCCACAGGAATGGTGGGATGACGTAGGGTAAAGCGATGCCGGAATTCAGGCAGCGCCTCCAAAAGGGGGAAAGTCATCCAAAGAGGATCAATCATGGCGCATCCATGCCACAGAAAGAAAAAGGCGCACGAAGCATTCCGCCTCGTGCGCCAAAACAATGCGACAACAAAAATTATTTACCGGCGATGGACGTATCCATGGAACGGTAGGAGGTCATGAAAGAAGCTGCATCGATAGATGAGGTTTCATCCATGGCTTCAGCGATCTGCTGTTGGAGTTCGTCACGCAGGCGGCTGACGAGGTCCAGTCCTTTGGAGGTGACACGAACCATGACCTTGCGGCGGTCATCAATGGCATGTGTGCGTTCCATGTAACCAAGCTTCTCAAGACGGTCCACCAAACCTGTGGCTGCCGCCGTGGAATGCCCCATTTTACGGGCGATGTCCGTCATGGTCAGTTCTTTTGAAGAAGCCAAATAGCTAAGTAGGAAGAACTGAGCGAACGAAATGTTATCTCGGTTCAACTCCTTGGACAAGTTCAGCAAGAACTCACGCTGACTGAACAAGATAAAATCAGCCAGCTTGGCGTGGTCCTTGATTTCAGGTTGGAGTGTAGTGGACATAAAGGGAGTGTTGAAGTCTAACCGAGTCAGGATTTTTTGAATATCTGAATAAAATGTAACCAAGCGGAAAGTTACGCGCAAGCTAATTCCATAGAATCCATAAAATAAAGGCCCTGCTGAATACTAAATTCTCAAACTCAAGAATTCAACAGTGCTGAACTATCAACCATGACAGCAGAAAAGACAAGAAATTAATTCACCTTACCACCTTAAATTTAAAATTTTAATTTTAGCATCCAGTCGCGAATCCTTGTTAGGCCGCTTATGTCCTCAAGCCAAAGATGTATTTCTACCCACAGAAAAACCCTCCTAGGTTTTCTGATTTAATGGACACCGCTAAAACAGTGGTTAGGGGTAAGATTCCTGTCTTTACATCGTCTTGTCTTATCGCATGAAGTTCCGCCAGCTTATCCCCTTCCTAGCCCTACTGCAGGGGCTGTCATTGAATTTAAACGCGGCGAACATTTATTGGGGAGGCGAAGTTGACGGATCGCTTCAGACCTTGGGAAATTGGTGGACGGATCTCAGTCATAGCTCCGCAGCGACTCAAATCCCAGGATCGACAGACATCGCCATTTTTAATGCGAATGCTCCCATCAGCAGCCAGATTGCCACGTTAGGAGCCGCCACCTCACTTCAAGGGATTCTTTTTAACGGCAATTCGGGGACAGGCATCACGCTCGGTACTTTGAATGATTTTATCCTAACGTTAGGCAGTTCAGGTCTTAGTTTGGAAGCGGGCGCAGGTGCACACACCATTAATTCCAGCCTCTTGGTCAATGCCAACCAGACTTGGAGCAACCTCAGCAGCAATCAGCTCACCATCGCGGGCAACATCAGCTTCGCAAACAGCGCGGTTCAAACGGTCAACATAAACGGAACGGGTGACATCGCCATTACCGGGGGCATCACATCCACGAACAACCGCACGCTGAAAATCGGGAATACCGGGAATGTCACATTTGGGGCCATCAGCAACACGGCCGTCCTCACTTTCGATGTAGCTTCAGGTCTAACTCCAAGTGTTTTGGGAGTCATCTCCGGTTCAGGCAGCATTCACAAAGACGGCCCAGGCACTTTGATACTGTCTGAAGCGAATACATTTACCGGGACGTTGCGACTGATGGAAGGCGAAGTGCAGGTGCAAAAATCCAATACCGCCAACACACAACTCATTTTTGGTTTGGCCAGCGGAGCCGCAGGAAGCAATGAACTAGGCACCCTGACCTTGGACAACAGTAGCGAGGCAGTGAATTACCGTGTAGGCACACTTTACGTCCACCCGACCAGCAAAGGCGGGATCATAACCTCTACTGGGGGAGCTTTTGACGCCACGATCTCCTTGAATGGCAACCGCACTTTCATTGTCAACGAAACCTCGGCCGAGGTGGATTTACTCGTCACCCTTGGAATTGCTGATGGTGATGCCACGGCCCGCAGCCTGACCAAGCAATCCATTGGCGTCATGGTGATGCAAGGAGTGAACACCTACACAGGCAATACGAATGTGGATCGTGGTCTGCTGGTCCTGGACTACAGTCTGAACAATGGCGATAACAGACTCAGCAACTCCAATACGACCAATCTACGCGGCGGTCATTTACAACTCAGTGGCCATAGCTCCGCCGCCACCTCCGAGATCGCAAGTGCTCTCGGCATCACCAACGGCAGCAATACGCTGACCTTAACCAGCAATGGCGGGCAAGATTTGACATTGACTCTCAGTGGAGGAATCACCCGCAGCACAGGTACTGGCGTGGTGGACATTCGTAGCAATGATGTGAGTAAAACCCACCTCGTGGTCGCAGGTGGCAGCAACAACAATGCGGGAGGTTTCCTCGGCGGCTGGGCCACGATTGGCGGCACGCGCTGGGCCACACGAAACGGGACGAATGAGATCGTGGCGCTGACAGGCACGACTCAAAATGATAAGAGCCTATGGGCTGCCGGAGATAACATCATCGTCAGCGGCTCCACCAGCGGCAGCTTGGTCACGCCTTCTATCAGTTCACTCATTCTCGACAACCCGGCTGGCGGCAGCCTAACCATTGATAATAATGCCCATGCTTTAACCTTGTCCTCAGCCGCCATCTTGGTGAGTGAATCTGTCATGGCAGACACCACAATCAGTGGCGGACAGTTGCTGCTTGAGAATAGCACGGTCAACGCCAGCAACGAACTCATCATCACCAATTACTCGACTGGCACGCTGAACGTCGCAGCGAACATTGGTGGAAATAATACGTATCTTTCCTCAACGCAGCATCTGACATTGGCAGGCACGGGCATCATTGAGCTTTCTGGTCGCAACAGCTTCAGTGGGAATCTCTACATTCAAGGAAACGCGCAAATCTCAGGAGGCGATGCCATCAATGATTATCGCAATGTCGTGTTCGCGAGCGGAGGAAACATGACCGATAGCGGTGCAGTTCTCCATTTGAACGGCCATAAAGAAGGCATCGGAAATCTCTCAGGAGGCAGCAACTCCGATGATACTTACAAGACCCTAGGACCTGGCGAAGTGGGCTTGGGCAGCAATGGACAGCTCATTCTTAACCAAACAG
>JAOZVT010000753.1 GCA_025869455.1 Prosthecobacter sp. | reverse complement strand
CTGAAAGACCGCCGGACTTAGCCCAGGGCGGCAAGCCCTGGGGCAACCAACACACGCACGCCACATCTCCCGCCGCGCTCTGAAGGAGCGCCGGAGCGCCCCGCCTCCCCCCTACTTCACCACCGGTTTCCCGGCTTTCACCCAATCCGCCATGCCGCCATCCAGGTGGTAGATTTCTGGAAAGCCCACTTTCTCCAACTTCGGCAGAGATCGCGTGCTGCGGCCTCCGGCTTGGCAATGCACCAGCACCGGCTTCTTCTTATCCAAAGTCGCCACCTGATTCTCAAAATCCTTCGCAAAGATGTCCACATTCTTCGCCCCCTCAATGTGGCCTTCGCTGAATTCCTCCGCCGTGCGCACATCCAGCACCGTCACCTTCCCCTCCGCCACCAGCTTGGCCGCTTTTTCAGCATCCACATGCTTCACCGCATCCCCGGCAAAACCCAGCAGTGGCAGGACACAGAGAGCGGCGATAAAAGAGAAACGTTTCATGATAAAGGATGTACGTCTGTCGCCGCAGGCTTCTCCAACGAATTTTCCAGTGGCCTCACTTCCACCGTCATTTGCGCCAGCCGAGCATACAGCCGCCGCTTCGCCAGCAAAGGCCACCAACGGTACAGGTAGATTTCCAGCGGCTTCCACATGGCTACCCAGCCAGCGATGGTCAGCCCCTCCCGTAAAAAAGAGCGCAGCTTCCCGATCCAGGCCGGGTTCATGGACTCAGAGAGAGCCTTCCATTCGCCAGAATAGGCCGGCACAAAAAAGAGGATGATGGCCTGACAAAGCGCCAGGAAAGCCAGCCCCACCAGCAAAGCCATGCGCCCCTCCCGCATCAGCAGCCGAAACTCCCGCCACAACATCTCCGCCTGATAGGTAAAATAATGCTGCACAGACTCCTGCACCGCCTGCACTTGCTCCAGGCTCGCAGCGGAAGACTTTGCCAAATGAATGACCAGTTTCAGTTCCTCATGGTGGGCATGCTCCTGCGCCCAGCTCACAATGAATTCCTCCGCATGGTGATCCAGATCACGCTCCCGGAAGGGCGCAGGGTCCATGGAATTGAACAACTGCGCCAGTTCCGCGAGCTTGACCTCGATCAACGCGGCCATAAGGCTTAGGCCTTAGCGGCGGTGTAACCCTTCGCCACCGCGTCCCAGTTCACCACATTCCACCAGGCACCGATGTAGTCCGGGCGCTTGTTCTGATATTTCAGGTAGTAGGCATGCTCCCACACATCCAGGCCCAGGATCGGCGTGCCCAGATCACTGTCTGCCACCACACCCTTCATCAGCGGATTGTCCTGATTCGGGGTCGAAGTCACCGCCAGTTTGCCATCCGGTTTCACGATCAGCCAGGCCCAGCCTGAGCCGAAACGCTTGCCGCCAGCCTCAGCGAACAGCTTTTTAAAATCATCCACACTGCCGAAAGTGCTCTGGATATCCGCTCCCAGCTTGCCTTCAGGGCCCGTCGGGCCACTGCCCGCAGGGGCCATCCACTGCCAGAACCACGTGTGGTTCACGTGACCGCCGCCATTGTTGCGGATCGCCACCATCGCATCCGCAGGCACCTTAGAAAGGTCCGTGATCAATTCCGCCACATTGCTGGTCTCAATCTTCGCCGCTTCCAGCGCCTTGCTCAGATTCGCGATGTAGGAAGCGTGGTGCTTACCGTAGTGAATATTCATCGTCATCGCATCAATGTGCGGCTCCAGAGCCTCCGGTGGATAGGCCAAAGGAGCCTGCTCCAGCGTGATGGCAGCCACTCCGGCCTGCATCTGAGATGTCATCAATGAGCCAGCGACCGCGGCTCCTGTCGTTGAAATGAAAGTGCGTCTGTTCATGGTGGGTATATATGATTACGTTGCGCAGACGCAAAAGTCACTGCTGAATTGTACCAGTAATGTCTCTCTTTATCCCGCCCGACTATTTTCGCGAACTCCGCGCCGAAGAACTCCTCACCGATCCTACCCTCCCTATCGAAGTCGAACTCGGCTGCGGAGACGGTACCTTTTTGGTCGCCATGGCCAAGCATTACCCCGAGCGCCACTTCCTAGGTGTGGAAAGAATGCTAGGCCGCGTGGATAAAACCAACCGCAAGATCAAGCGCAACCGCATCCCCAATGCCCAGGTCACTCGAGTCGAGAGCGGCTACCTCGTCGGCTGGATGCTCCCCACCGCCTCCGTCTCCCGCCTGCATCTCCTCTGCCCAGACCCCTGGCCGAAAAAACGCCACGCCGAGCGCCGCCTTGTCAATCAAGACGAATTCCTCACTGGACTCGCCCGCGTCCTCCGTCCCGGCGGTGAATTCCTGCTCAAAACAGACGACCGCGTCTATTTCGAAGACGCCCTCGCCAGCTTCGCCACCCGCCCCGAATTCCAGCCCCTGGAGTGGCCAGACGACGCCTTCTACTACCCCACCACCGACTTTGAGCAGCACTGGCTAGAAAGCGGCCGCTCCATCCACCGCGCCCGCTGGCAGCTCAAGGCCGACTAACCTCAAGCATGGAGCACAGGCATCCTGCCTGAGTCTGGTGCCACAGAGTGGCACACGTCTATTAGCCCGGCCTTTCAAGGTCGGAAGGAACATGGCGGCGTCCCTCATGGCCAAAGCGTCGCAGAACGACGCGCGAACCCACCGCCATGACAGAGCCGTCAGATCTTGGGGGAAAAATGACCTGTTCGCGTGTCGCGCTGCGACACCCTTTTCGGCACCTCACCTTGAATGCGTTAACCGGCCTTGAAAGGCCGGTCTAAGACTCGGCTGCCGCTCTGCGGCAAAGAGGATCAGAGCGCACGTTTCCCATAATCACCCGCCTCCGACTAACCAACTTTACTCCAACGTATTCATCCCCCGCTCCAGCCCATGCATCATGGGTTCCACAAAGCGATACCCCTGCGGGAACTCCACCCGTGCCAGTTCCCCCACCTCCGTAAAAAAGATACGCACCTCCTCCTTTTGCAGCAGCTTCAGCGTCACGATGTAGCAATGCCGCTGCTTCCCCGCCAGCACCATCACCCCCTCCCGCGCCGTCAGAGGCAGCGCCTTTGACTCAGCCTGCACCTGTGTGAGTTGCGCCAATAGATCAGACCGCCCTCCCATCACACCCGCCAGCGCCCCCTTCATCGTCATCATCGTTTGGAGAAACTGCGTGTTCATCACCACCTTCCCCGCCTGCTTCACCTCCACCTTCGGCAGCTTCTCCCCCTCCTTCCAGACGATCGTCGCATACACATCCGCCGTCATGGATTTCACCTCCAGATCAAAGCTCTGCCACCGCTCCGCCTCCGCCAGCTCACCGACGAGACGAAACGTCACATCATTGTCCCCCTCCTCCGCCCCAGGCATCCGCATGGTACCCGTAGCCTGCAAGGCATAGATCGGCACCTCCTTCCCCTCCTCTAAGCGGCGAATCGAAAACGTCGTGTGCCCCACCTTTTCCTGATCATGGTAAAGATGCAGCGTGTTATTCAGCGCCGCCGCCTCATTCAAAAAAAGATCAAACACAAAACGTGGCGGCACCACCGCAAAACGCGAATGATCGGGGAAATACGTGTCCCGTATGATGAGACCCGTCATCACCGCCCAGAACAGTACGATCACTGCCGAAAGGATGCGCCAAAGCATACCTCCATACTGCCCCCAAACTCCCCGTTTTGCACAGCAAATAGCGAAAATAATTTCCGCCACCTACACCAAATCCCGAGCCCCCATGATTATACCCCTCATGATTTTACCACCCCCCCATCAAGCAATCAGCTTCTTCACCAAATGCCCGGCTATCCCCGTCAGCCGCACATCCAGCCCCTGATACTTCACCGTCAGCCGCTTGTGATCAATGCCCAGCAGATGCAGCATCGTCGTGTGCAGATCATGCACATGCACCACATCCTCCACCGCCCGATAGCCCAGCTCATCCGTCGCCCCATAGCTAAAGCCCGGCTTCACCCCGCCCCCAGCCATGAACACATTAAACGCCAGGATGTGGTGATCCCGGCCCGTCCCCTGCCCCATCGGCGTACGGCCAAACTCACCGCCCCACAGGATCAGCGTATCCTCCAGCAACCCACGTTGTTTCAGATCCTTGATCAGCGCCGCCGTCGCCTGATCCACATCCAGCGCAGAAGACTTCATCCCATCCACAATCCCACTGTGATGATCCCAGGCCCGATGATAAAGCTGGATCATCCGCGTCCCACGCTCCGCCAAACGCCGCGCTAACAAACAGTTCGACGCAAAGCTCCCGTCCCCTGGTTCCTTGATCCCATACATGTCCAGAATGTGCGGCGGCTCACTCTTCATGTCCGTCAGCTCCGGCACACTCGCCTGCATCTTAAAAGCCATCTCATATTGAGAAATGCGCGTCTGGATCTCCGGGTCCAGCTTCTCCGCCTCCAGCATCCCATTCAGCCGTTGGATCTCCTCCACCACCTGCCGCTGCGTACTTTGGCACACCCCCTCCGGATTGCCCAGGTAATGCACCGGCTGCCCCTTCGCCTGAAACTGAATGCCCTGGTACTTGCTCGGCAAAATGCCCGCCGACCACTGCCGCGCAGACACCGGCTGCTGCCCCGTCTTTCCCGCTGAAGTCAGCACCACAAAACCCGGCAGATCACTCGTCTCACACCCCAGCCCATACAGCAGCCAGGAGCCCATGCTCGGCCGCCCCTTGATGATGCTGCCCGTATTCATGAACGCATGCGCCGTATCATGATTGATCTGCTCCGTCTGCATAGACCGCACAATGCACAGATCATCCGCCACACCGCCAATGTGCGGAAACAGCTCCGAAATCTCCTGCCCACTCTGCCCCCATTTCTTAAACTCACAAAACGCCCCACGCGCCTTCAGTTCCGCCCCCTGAAGCTGCGCCAGTTGCTGCCCCTTGGTGAACGACTCAGGAAAAGCCTGCCCATCCAGCGCCTTCAGCCTCGGCTTCCAGTCAAACGTCTCCAGATGCGACGGCCCACCCGCCATGCACAGAAAAATCACCCGCTTCGCCTTCACTGGCAAATGCGGGCGCGTCATCGCCCCCGCCACCCCAGCCTGCGCCTGCTGCGGCCGCCCCGCCAGCGCCCAGCCCCCCAGCCCAAAGGCCGACTGCGTCAAAAAAGCGCGTCGGTTCACACTCAGAGCATGGGCGGTAGAATCAAAAGGTTTCATAGAACGGCAATAGACAATACGTCCCCACCCCACTCCGCCTTACCAGACAATACCACCTTTCCTCATGGCAAAAGCAACCACTCACGCAAACAAATGCGTCAGCGGCTGCCCCTTATCCGCCACCGTGAAGGGGCGCTTGCTGGGAGAGTAGATGACCTGGTCCAGCGGCAGGCCCAGAGCATAAGCCATCGTCGCATTCAGATCCGGCGGCGAGACCTTATCCGCAGCCACCTGCGCGCCATCCTTATCCGTCGCCCCATACTTCATCCCGCCTTTGATCCCCCCGCCGATCAGCACCGAACTGAAGACCGGGTAATGGTCCCGCCCCTGGTTCTGATTGATCTTCGGCGTGCGACCAAACTCAGAACTCACCACGATCATCGTGCTGTCCAAAAGCCCACGCGCCGCCAGATCACCCACCAGCGCATTCAGCGCCGTATCCAGCGTATCACACAGCCGAGGCGTGTTGATGAAATTTGCCGTGTGAGTGTCCCAGCTCCCCAGAGACACCTCCACAAACCTAACACCATGTTCGACCAAACGCCGCGCCAGCAGACACCCCTGGCCAAAGGTCTCTTTGCCATAAGACTGACGCACCGCCTCACTCTCCTGCGTCAGGTCAAAGGCGCTTAGATCATCACTTTTCATCAGGCGCACCGCATCATCATACATGTCCGCATAG
>JAOZVT010000752.1 GCA_025869455.1 Prosthecobacter sp. | reverse complement strand
CTGCTAGGGCAATGAGACCCAGGATGACCAGCGCCAGCGTTTCCACCTGAAAAAGGGTGCTCATCAGCGCCTGAAATTCATCCAGCGGACGAATGATCTGGGCTGGTTGATCGCTCTTCAAATAACGTCCCGCCAGCAGAGCCTCCGCCTTCACATCGTGCGGTACCATCAGGATGGCACTGATTGGGTAGGCACTGCTGTCACCATGAAAGTGAAAGCTAGCCAGGTTCTTTTCCGTGACCTCATTGAACATGCGCACGCTGGCATTGCCCACCACGTTATCGTCTTCCTTTTTCAAAATGGCATCCGCAGACACCAGATCATTGTGCCCGTGCGCGATGCCTTCGATGAGCCAAGTGGTCTTCAGATCCACAAAGATGGCATGATCATCCGCCGTGCCATTGGCGGCCAGAATGCCCGTGACACGCATCTTCAGCGGGTAAATGCCCGCCAGATCAAAGACCTGCTCTTGAGATGAATACACATGCCCGCCGACACTCAGCCCCTGCTGGCGGGCCAGCTGCGCGCCGACCACGCAATCCCCCAGGCGACCAAACATGCGCCCCTGCGCCACGGCCAATTTCCGGAAGGAAAAGTAATCCAACTGAGTGCCCACGATGGGAGCCTCTTGCGCGTGAAAGCGGGTGTAGAGTGGAATGGCCGTGCCCAGCTTGCTAGCACGCACTTCCTCCAGCGTTTTAGCGGTGATCGCCGGCAGCGGCTGGCGTTTGAAATAAAGCGCGGTCAACAGTAGATCCAGAGCACTGCCACGTGCGCCGATGACCTGGGGTGTGGACACGGCGCGGGCACGCATCATGGTATCTGCCGAGCTAATGATGACGCGGATGGAACACGGCAGCGCCAGCACCAGGCCGAGCGCCGAGGCCAAAAGCAGCGTCTGCGCACGATGACGAGCCACGTAACGCCAAGCGAGATGAAGGCAGGCCGAAATCATGCCGTCAGTTCCTCCACACGTACATGGTTAGGGAAAAGCGGCATCAGCTCCGTGTCATGAGTCACCATGACTAAGCTGGCCTTATTTTTCCGCGTGTAGTCTAACAAAAGATCCATCACCAAACTGCGCCGCCCAGCATCTAGAGAAGCCGTGGGCTCATCCGCAAAGACCAGCGCTGGACGATGCGCCAAAGCCCGGGCAATGGCCACACGCTGCCGCTCCCCCTGTGACAAACGATTGGTTAGGCGTCGCCAATGAGGGGCGATCTCCAGCCGCTCTGCGAGCTCGCGTGCCGTCGTGGCCGCCTCACTGCCCTTCGTGTTGAATCGCGTGGGCAGCAGGATGTTTTCTTCCACCGTCAGGTAGTCCAGCAGTGCAAAGTCCTGAAAAATGAGGCCGATGTTTTGCAGTCGAAAGCGTCGCCTTAGCTCTGGGCTCAGGCTGGTCAGATCCGTTTCCCCACAGGACACCTGGCCACGGTCGGGAGCCAGCAGGCCCGTCATCAGCCGCAGCAAAGTCGTCTTACCCCCGCCGCTAGGCCCCAAGATGGCCAAAGATTCACCCGCCCTGACAGAAAGCGACTTCACGGCGAGGCGGAAGGCATTGCCGGGGTAGCAAAAACTTAGGTCGGAGACGGAAAGATCCATGGGAGCCGACCAAACGCTAGTGCAACTAGCACAGCAAGTACCAAGGCTTTTTTTCAATGTGAGCGGAATGTGAGGCGTGGGAGCGTTTTGGAGATGGTGAGGTTTTGGTAAATGTTTTTTAGAGGTGTTTTCAGGCGGCTGTTTCTTTGGTGGCAGGTCGGTAATCCAACTTTAATTCGTCCTAAACTCCTGGGGCGTTTACGCCTGGGATGGCCAGGGGGAAGATGGGGTTTTCGCTGACTTCTTTTTTCAGTAGGTCCACGGCTTGCTGGATGATTTCGGGGTGCTGGGCGGCGATGTCTTGGGATTCGGTAGGATCGTTGGTTAGGTCGTAGAGTTCCCAGGGGCCGGGTTTTTTGGTCTTTAGTTTTTGACGTACTACCTTCATGCCGCCCAGTCTTACCGCGACCTGTCCTTCGTATTCGGGGAAGACCCAGAGGAGGGGTTTGGTGCGTTCTTGGAACTTGCCGCTGGTGAGGGCTGGCCACAGGCTTTGGCCATCCAGTCCGGCGGGGGCGGTGACGCCAGTGGCTTCACAGAGGGTAGGGAACCAGTCGGCAAAGAAGCCGGGGGTTTCGTTCACGGCTCCTGCGGGTATGCGCCCTGGCAGGCGGGCGATCATGGGAATGCGGATGCCGCCTTCATAGACGCTGCCTTTGAATCCACGCAGGCCAGCGGTGCTATTGAAAAAGGTGGCGTCCACTCCGCCGACGTTAAAATGGGAGGAGGCTAGGCGCGGGTGAGTGGTGCCATTGTCACTGGTGAAAATGATGAGGGTGTTGTCCTCCAGCCCTTGCTTTTTCAGGGTGGCCATGACGTGGCCTACATAACCATCCAGGTCAGAGATCATGGCGGCATAAGCTGCGTGTGGGCGTGGATGGGGCACGTAACCGTTTTCTCCGCGATAGGGTTCGGTATCCCAGGCTTCAGGAAATCTCTCCACGGAGGCACGCGGCGGATGCATGGAGACATGCGGTTCAATGAACGCGAGGTAGAGGAAGAAGGGTTCAGCGGCATGCTGTTGGATAAAGCCTTCGGCTTCTTCGATCATGAGCTTGGGCGCGTAGGTTTCGCCGATCCAGTCATCCATTTTGACCTCGCCCTCAGGTTGTTTGGCATGACCTGGGATGGGGTTTTTATTGATGATGATTTTCTCTGTGTTTCGCCACACATACGGTGGGTAGTAACTGTGGGCGACGGCTTGGCAATTGTAGCCAAAGAAGAGATCGAAGCCCTTTTTGTTAGGCTCTCCGGTGCTGCCGACTGGACCCAGGCCCCATTTGCCCATGGCTCCGGTGGCATAACCAGCTTTTTGGAAAACCTGGGCCATGGTGAGGGCGCTTTCGGAGATCGGGTATTGCCCTTCGTCAAACTGTGGGAAGCTCTTTTTGGCCTGCAAATTACCTCGAATCTCGGCATGGCCCAGATGCTTGCCCGTCATCAGTACACAGCGTGCGGGAGCACAGACGGGGGCACCTGAGTAGTGGCGGGTAAAGCGGCTGCCTTCTTGGGCCAGTTGATCCAGGTTAGGCGTGGGGATCTTGGTTTGGCCAAAGCTGCCTAGCTCTCCCCAGCCGAGATCATCTGCGAGGATGAAGACGACGTTCAGCTTCTTCTCCGCCGCATGCAGAGGTGCGGTGATGGTTAGGCTGAGCGTGCCTAGAATGAGGAGGAGCTGGTGCAAAGGCTTCATCCTCTCACCAACGCTCCGTCAGAGGTCAATCACACGTAAACTTGCTGATAGGCGTCGCTGATTTTCTTCAGCCACTGATCCTGATCCATGGACCAGTACAGATTGGAAAAAATCTCCACTTCGCGATATCCTTTGAAGCCGGTGGCATCCACCCAATCTGAAATCTGGCGGATGGGAATGCAGCCTTCTCCCATGAGGCCACGGTCATTCAGCAGGTCCGTGGTGGGTGTTTTCCAGTCACAGAGGTGAAAGGCAAACAGACGCTTCTGAGCGGCAGTGAATTCGATCTGATGTTTCAGCTCTGGGTCCCACCAAATGTGGTACACATCGGCTGCGATGCCGAGCATCTCTGGGGAGCCTAAATCATCGCAAATGTCATTGGCCTGGCGCATGGTATTCACCGCGCTGCGGTCATCGGCATACATGGGATGCAGGGGCTCGATGCCTAACTTCACCCCGGCGGCTTCCGCCGCAGGTAGCACCGCGCCGATGCCGTCGGCAATCTGCTTGCGCGATTCTTCCAGTGTTTGTCCAGGCACAGCACCACAGACGAGAACGATCAGCGGAGCACCCAGGGCGTGCGCGTCATCGATGCAGCGGAGATTGTCATCTTTGGCCTTCTGCCGGGCTGCGGTCGTTTGCCCAGGGAAGAAGCCACCACGGCAGAGGCTGACGATGTCTAGACCTGACTCACGGGTCTGTTCACCCACAGTGGCGGGGTCACGGCCTTCGAGGTTATGACGCCAAAAGGTGATGCCTCCCACGCCTGCTTTTTCATAGCGTGAGATGCACTCTTCCGTGCTCCAGGGTTTGGTGGTGATGGTGTGGACGCAGAGGCGATGCATGGGAACGTTTAGGACTGTGGAGTGCCTGTATCTGTTCCAGCGATTTTTGCACGCATATCTGTGTCGGCGGAGATGTTTTTATAACGCGCAAAGTCCATGATGCCCAGGTTGCCATTGCGGAAGGCTTCGGCCATGGCCATGGGGATTTGGGCTTCGGCTTCCACCACGCGGGCACGCATCTCTTGGGTGCGTGCGGACATTTCCTGCTCCACGGCCACCGCTGCAGCGCGGCGGACTTCGGCATTGGCCTGGGCGATTTTCTTGTCCGTCTCAGCCTGCTCGGCCTGGAGTTTAGCCCCCACGTTTTCACCCACATCAATGTCGGCAATATCAATGGAAAGGATCTCAAAGGCGGTGCCTGCATCCACGCCTTTGGTCAGCACCAGTTTGGAAATGCTGTCTGGATTCTCCAGCACGGATTTGTAGGAAGGGGCGGAGCCGATGCTGCTGACGATGCCTTCACCGACACGGGCGACGACGGTTTCTTCCGTGGCACCGCCGATGAAGCGGTCCAGATTGGTGCGGACGGTCACACGAGCACGCACGCGGAGGGAGATGCCATCCTTGGCCACGGCATCGATCTTGCCACCGCGTCCCATGTCGTTGCTCGGGCAGTCAATGACCTTCGGATTGATGCTCGTGCGGACGGCTTCCAGCACGGTTTTGGTGGTGCCTTTGCAGGCGAGGTCAATGGCGCAGGCACGCTTGAAATCCAGGGGGATGCCAGCTTTGTCAGCGGCGATCAGGGACAGGACGACGTGGGTCACTTCGCCACCTGAGAGGTAGTGGGCTTCCAGATTGTCGGTGCTGATATTGAGGCCCGCTTTAGCAGCGGTGATGCGGGTGTCCACGATCAAGGCATTTGGGATGCCGCGCAGATACATGGCCAGCAGATTCACGATGCTGACGGGCGCATTGGAAATACGAGCGCGCAGCCAAAGATTGAAAAATTTGGCAACGATCATGAACAGGATCAGCGCGACGATGATCGCGCCGCCGACGAGGAGGTATTGTAGGTTGGACATGGTGTGGGTTATTGAAAGGGTTAGGGAATGAGACGGACGAGGAGATTTCCAGGTTCTGAGCCTGTGACGCGGACGCGGGAGCCTGCGGGGGCAAAGCCATCTTCGCAGCGGACTTCACGCCGAGCGCCACTGAAGTCCACACGACCCATGGGGCGCAGTTCGGAAACGGAGATGCCTTCGGTGCCGTGGGCCAGCAATTGGCTTTGATCAGCCGGTGGCAGGGTGGTCTGGAGGGTGAAAGATTCGCGCCAAAACTTGATGGCAAAGTAGCGCAGCCAGACGAGCTGGATGACGATGGAGCCGACCAAGATGCTGCAGGCCACGGCGGTGCGGCCCCAGGCTGGCCAGTGGGAAAAGTCATCCGCCACCATGACGAGGGCGACTCCAGCTAAAACGCACAAAGCACCCAGGATCCCGGCGATCATGCCTGGCACGAAGGTCTCCAAAATCATCAGGAGAACTCCAAAGGTCACGATGATTGCGATGGTGATGCCCATGAGTAAAGAGATCATGCCGCTATCCGCGTCAGCGTCAAGGTAGAGTGCTTAGAGTGGTCTCGACTTTATTACCCATGTGACGAAGTGCGGTGGTCGTATGCGTGTTTTTAGAGCAATTCGGCCGCCCCTCACCCAGGCCTCTCCCAGAGGGAGAGGGGAGAACGTTGTGATTGGCTAGATCCCTGAGATCGGA
>JAOZVT010000751.1 GCA_025869455.1 Prosthecobacter sp. | reverse complement strand
GGAAGGGACAAGTCACCCGAAAGATACGCTCAGTACCCTGGGCCAATTCGGCCAAGGCCGCCATCAGTCCTTCTGAGTCAAGCACCACCGGCATAAGACCGCGTGACATTTCCCGGGCACGCACATTGGCGTGGGTAACCAAGCGCACGATCTCATGAAGATTTTCTGCCTCAGCATTCCCGCTTTTTTGCAGTTGTTGGTGCGCCACCTTGGCTAAACAACCAATGGCTGCCAGTTGCTGACACAAGTCATCATGCAAATCTTGCCCGATGCGGTGCTGCTCTTCTTCACTGATTTGCAGGATTTTTTCTTCGAGGATTTTGCGGTCGCTGAGATCTCGAATGATGCCAGTGAATACGCGTCTGCCTTCAGGTAGCAGTGCTTCCCCAACGGAAAGATCCATAGGAAACACCGTGCCGTCTTTGCGTTGTCCTACAGCTTCGCGCCCAATACCGATGATCTTTTTAACACCTGTCTGCATGTAATTTTGCACATAACCATCGTGTTTATCACGATAAGGCTGCGGCATCAGCATTTTAATATTTTGGCCCACCATTTCTGTGCGGGTATAACCAAAGATGCGTTCGGTGGCAGAGTTTACGGTTTCAATGATGCGCTGCTCACTCATGGTGATGATGGCATTCACGGCTGTTTCCAGCACCGCGCTACTGCGTTTCTCTGAGGACACCAAGGCTTCGCGGGTCAATTGCAGTTCGGTAACATCACGACCTATGCAGACAATGCCTGTGACTTTGCCTTGCTCATCTTTGATGTCAGAATGAAACCATTCCACATGTCTTCTCCCCCCATTTTTCAGCACGAGAGGTTTGACGTGGCTGCGACTGCGGTCTCCACCTGCACTGCCCCGGCATAGCAAAGCGGCAGCGGCTTGAAATTCGGGCGGGATCAAACATTTGATCCAGTCACGCCCCTTCATTTCATCACTTGTGTAGCCCGAAACAGACTCCATTCCTTGACTCATCCATTGAATGCGTCCTTGAGTGTCGAGGCCCAGGACCAGCATTCCCGCATGGTCCACGAGGCTTTGAAGAAGGGCGGGGTCTGTGATGGGGATCATGTCGGTGTGATCGTCATGGTCCTCGTCATGAGAGTGTCTGTCAATGCAGCCTCCTTTACCCCCACACATACCTTTGCAGTTGGCAGCACAGCTGTGACTGGTGGCAGATTCCTGCAAAGGCACGGGGGGAGTCATCACGGTTGAACTGAAAAGTTATTCGTGGGCTTCCAGAAATTCGTCAGGTTTCACCGCCAAGATGGAGCAGGGGGCATTGGCCACAATCTTCTCTGCTGTCGTACCAATGAGCAACTCCCGCAGTCCCGTTTTACCTCGTGTGCCTAACACCACCATGTCTGCATGCGTGTCTTTGACATGATCCAGAATAGCTTCCCGAATATTGATGCGTTCTAGAACTACGGTTTTGACGGTTACTTCAGGAAACTTCTGCATGAACGGCTCCATGAATACCTTCAATTCTTCCTGCCACATTTCCATGGCTTGGGCATCTGTACCCAGCGGCATGGGAGCCACCAGCCCGCCATAATCCAGAGACATCGCCAAGGCGGATTGATAAACATAAATGCAGTCCAATGAGGCTCCGTCCTGTTTGGCTAAGGTCAAAGCGTGGCGCACGGCCTTGGTGGCGTTGTCTGAAAAGTCCACGCAGGTGACGAGGTGTTTGTAGGGACCACAAGCATCCTCACGTACCAGCAACACATCCACAGGGGCTTTACGCATGCATTTAGCGGCGATGATGCCCACGCGCCCAGGCTCATCCCGCGAACCTTTAGCCCCCATGACCAATAGATCCGCCGCATGAACACGGCAGGATTCGGCCAACTCAGCAAAGGGATGGCCAATACGGACTTCAATCTCCACTTGGGCTGAGCCGAGGTCGGATTCGGCCACGAATTTTTTCAGCCGTTCCTGCCAGTCGGCGCGGATCGTCGCTTGATCCGTGGAAAGAGCACGTTTCAACTCATGGGCGAGAAACTCATCCAGCACATGCACGGCTGTTAGTTTGGCGTTGTTCGGGGCTGCCAGCCGAACGGCTTCCTTGAGGGCATTTCGACAAGAAGGTGTAAAATCAATGGCTGCGATGATTTGAGTGTAAGCTTTCATAATTCTAGTTCTGGTTAGATTCTAAAACCTTAGACCCCTAAATGCCCCTCAGTGTTTGCTTTGTTCTGAGCGCCTGTTGTGCGCTCAGACCATAATCTTGGCGGGGACGAGTGAAATTTCGGCCTGAGCCAAGGGCATTAACTCACGTTTTGACCGCCCAAATGTTAGTGCTACGAGGCTCAACGTTGCCACAGAACTGAGGGGCATCAAAATAGCCGCCGCCAAAGGATTAAGATGACCTGAGAGTCCCACTAAGACGGTGCCGATATTGTAGGCGAGGGAAAAGGTAAACACACGCCTTGTAGCGCGGCGGTGTAGCTGAGCAATGTTTAACAATTCTCGCACAAAACGCAGGCTATGGCCCAGGAAAAAGAAATCCGCTTTTTGCTCTAGGAAGCTGCGTCCACTGACAGGGCTGCCTGCACAAAGAGCCGCATCAAACGCTAAGCTATCATTCGCCCCATCTCCAATGTACAGCGTGTCATCATGATTGTGCTGAGAAACCCAGGCGGCTTTGCTTTCAGGGGTCATACCAGCGCACCAATACTTTGTATCCAGATTCAACTGTGCCGCTATGTGGGCCACTTTGCTTTCACGATCACCACTGAGGATATGAATGGCGAGGTTCTTCTGTTGTAGGGCATGAACTTCGTTCACAGACTCGCTACGCAGCTCATCCCGAAAACGAAAACCGATAAGAGGTACATCATCGCACAGGAAACTGGCATCAGCCCCGCTGCTCCGGCCTAGTGACCATTTTTTGCCTTGGCTATCCACAAATTGAAGGCCTTGGCCTATGACCTCGCTAACATGTTGGTTAGGCGTGCATTCACCAGGGCCTAACGCATCAAAGAGACTGCGGCTGACGGGATGGAGATTGCCTGCGACCAGAGTCCTCAGTGCTTGGAGTGCTGTGGGGTCCAGTTGGTTTAATACCTCAGGATTCTCCAAGACCGGATTTTCTAAGGTCAGGGTTCCAGTTTTATCAAACACCACCCGCCGAAGTTGTGTGAGCTTTTTCCAAAGTCCCAGGGTGCGGACAAAGACGCCAATCTTCTCTGCACGTGAAGAGGCCAGCTCTTCGGCCAAAGGCACCGCCACACCTAGCGCGCAGGGACACGACACCACAAAGATGGAGATCATCACCTGCAAAGCTTTGCCCAAGCCAGCTCCCTGAATCAGCCAGCCAATCGCACCTAGGATGCCGATGATTACAACCGCCGTTAGATACCAGCGTAACAGCCGCTCCAGCTTCAGGTCACGGAAATCACCCGGACGCCTAGCTTCCAGAAGCTTCCTCAGCGTGCTATCTTGCCAGCTTTCCAGAGCCTCCACTTCCAACGGGCGTGTGCCGATGTTGAGAGCCCCCGAGGGAAGCATTTGCCCTGCCTCACGATCTTGGGCCTCACTCTCTCCATTGATCCACTCCAAACTCACGGAGGCATGGGCACCGAGTAACTGACAAGCCACAGGAATGGACTGACCTGGACTGATTAAAAAGCGCAGGCCAGGTTTAAGGATCGCTAAAGGTTGCGGCTTTTCAGCGCCCACAAGAGTCACCGTTTCAGGAATGGACGTGTCCCGCATGAGCTTGCGCCGATTGCGCTCAACGGAGGCTTGCTGAGCCCAACGACCGGCCAGCATGAGAAAGATGAAAATGGCAACGAAGTCGAAGTACTTCAGTCCTTCAATGCCTGCGATCCATCCGCTCATGGACCCTGCATAGGCAACGATGATGCCTAGAGCAATGGGAGTATCAATGTGCAAGGCTCCCAGTCGCAGACTTTGCCAAGCTTTCTCGATGAAATAGGAACCTCCCACCAGCATGGCGAGTGTCGCTGACACGGCGGCGATCATGTCAAACCAAGTGGCAAAAGCAAAATCCTTGGGCATCCCAAAATAGGCGGGCAGGCAAAAAGCCATCGCGTTCATGGCAAAGGCACCGCAAAGGCCCATACGCCGCTCTAAGCCAGAAGCCTGCTTACGCTCATTACCATCATGCGGCGGGCCGACGAGATATCCAAAAGACTGAAGATCCCGGGCAAAGGCTAACAGGTCAAACTGAGCCGGATCATAGACCACGGAGAGGTCACCCTGCACCACATCCACATTGACCCGAATACCCCCAGGGTGGCGTGCAAAAACCTTCTCAATCAACCAAACACAACCCACACAGGAGATTCCCTGGAGGGCAAGCCGTAGCTCAACGGAGGCAATCGCCTCATCCGACTTGGTGGACTCTTGGAGTTTAGCAAGATCCAATAGCCAAGCGTAGTCGCGCTCCCGCAAACTTTGGGGTGAAACTGGGGGAAGGGATAGCCCCGCCTTCAGATCATAAAAATGATCCAGCCCCTGCTGATGCAATAGATCAAACACATAGACACAGCCTGCGCAGCAGAATCCGTCATCCCGATTGGAAGGGACGGGCGTACCGCAGTGCTTGCAGGAGATGGACGAAGACATTTCTCCACCCTGTCTCCTCCTCCGCATTTTTGCTCAGCACTAGTTGGGCAATGCGACACCTGGATTGTGCGCCGCTTCCGAAAGGGAAAGGAGTGGGTCGGCCATCATAAGCCGGATTTTGTACCTTCAGCCTCGCGGCTTCCAGCGTGGTCATTTATCTGATGAAGCCTCGCGGCCCCACCTCCTGCTCACGCAGGATGCGACTATTACCCGGAGTTATCCGCCCCCTTTCGGGGACTTGCGGCCAGGCGGACCGTTTCTCCTGTTCTGTCTTGCACCGCATGGGGTTTGTCATGCCTCCTTCATTGCTGTTGGAGCGGTGGGCTCTTACCCCGCCGTTTCACCCTTACCCTTCGGAACCGAAGCTCCGAAAGGCGGTTTGTTTTCTGTGACACTTTCCATTGCCCTGGGTTGCCCCAGAACCTCCGACGCTTGCGCGCGGCATGCTGCCTTGTGGTGTCCGGACTTTCCTCTCGTCCGCGAATCCCGCAAGCGAGACACCGACGAGCGACCACTCCGGCCGACCCATGACCATAGTAGGACAGCTTGTCCGTTCGCCAAGCAGAATGTGTGAGTTGGCGAACGGAGCCGGGAAGTTGCGGCAGTTATTCAGCCTTTTTACCCAGTTTACGCATTTCCACCCAGCGGATGGCGAATGAGGTCAGGGAAGTGCCTTCGGTGAGCTTGAGCTTCTGGCGGATTTTCAGTTTATGCACGTCCACCGTTTTCGGGCTGATGCGCAGCGTCTCTGCAATCTGGCCCGTGCTGCGTCCTTCGCCGATCAACTGGAAGACCTCAAATTCGCGGTCACTCAGGTGGTGGATCGCTCCATCAGGACCTGGATTGGCACCAGAAGAGAAGGCTAGCAGAATCGTTTCAGACATCTTCTCACTCAGGGCGATGCCTCCCGACAGGATGCGACGCAACGCTTTTTCAAAAGCGCCATGAGGAGCATCCTTCATGACATAGCCTTTGGCACCGGCTTTCAGGGCACGCTGCGCATACAGAGTTTCATCATGCATGGATACCACCAGCACGGGCAGATCAGGATTCAGCACACGCACGTCTTTGATGAGTTCCAATCCGTTGCGTCCAGGTAACGTGATGTCCACCACCAGAACATCCGGCTGATCGGTTTCCAGCATTTTGAGAGCTTCCTGGGAGTCCGGTGCAGTCCATGCACAAGCGAAGTCTTCCAAGTTTTCCACGAACATTTTCAGTCCCTCACGCATGAGCGTGTGGTCATCAACAATGGCAATACGGTGGGG
>JAOZVT010000750.1 GCA_025869455.1 Prosthecobacter sp. | reverse complement strand
CCCCTTCACATCACTGGCACCATGCAGGCCCCACGGGAGGATCTGAGTTCTCGCTTAGCCGCTGCTGCGGGAAAGGCCTTATTGAATGCCCCAGGGGAGATTGTGGGGCAGGGCAGTCAGCTTTTACTGTCCCCAGTTCTGGGCAAAGAAGCTGGCAGCTTACCCAAAGAAGTCATCAAAGGCGCAACGGATACCACGGGTAAGGCCGTGGAAACAGGCGTCAAATTGCTGGAAGGAATTGGTGGTGGCTTACTTGGCAAGTAAGTAAGAATCAAAGTCTAGGCATCCAGTTTTCCATGGCCAAGCTAGCGGCTCCCAGTGCACCAGCATCATCACCTAACTCAGAACGTACCAGCTTTAACCTGACATCTTTGAGCGCTGGGGCGACGTTGTAAGTGGCATCCATGA
Source organism: Prosthecobacter sp. (assembly GCA_025869455.1). GTDB lineage: Bacteria > Verrucomicrobiota > Verrucomicrobiia > Verrucomicrobiales > Verrucomicrobiaceae > Prosthecobacter. Next base: position 5,472 of record JAOZVT010000750.1, on the reverse strand, counting down.
TGGCGTGACAAAACCGATCTCCCAGGGCCGTCAGCGGGCCATGAAGAATGCATAACTCGGGGTCTAACATCAGCTGCACGCAGCCCAGAACGCGTGCAAAATCAATCGCCACGTCTCCCCACTGGGTGCTTTGATCATGGACCAGACTGGCCAAAGCAGTGTGTAGATCCGCAGGCACAGGAGCGGTCTCGGGCAGTCCAGCCAAACGCCGATACGTCATAGGTGCACTCAGCACGCGGTGCATCTCACGGGGCGAGTTATCGCCTGCCAAGGGCCACGGCCAGAGCCCGATCTCTCCCACAGCATGATGGGCCCCGTGGATGAGACGGCCTCTCTGGACACTCGCAATGGCAAAACCACTGCGCGGACCGACAATCACATAATCCGTCACCTCTCGATGCCCGCCAAACCATCTTTCCGCCAAAGCAATGGCACGAAGGTTGTTTTCCACCGTGACGGCCACCCCAAACCGATCCAACAGCGTATCACGGAGAGGTATATTTTCCCATCCTTCAACAAAAGAGTAACGCAGGCAGATTCCTTTTTCAGAGTTAACCAGACCAGGGGCTCCGACCCCAATGCCAAGCAATGGCAGATCTTGCTTATCGCGGTAAGTGGCTAGGCTGGAGCGAATCAGATACTGCAAATCTGCTGCTGTCGGTTGGGCGGGCAGTTGGATTTGCTCAGGGAGGAGTTTTTGTCCGGCAAAATCCACCCCTGTGATTTGGATACGATCCGCATTAAACTCCAATCCGGCAAACCAGCCTGGGGTGCCAAGCACCATGAGCCGTCTTTTAGGGCGCCCCATATTTCCGTGTTCCAACCCCGACTCACTTAGATGCCCCGTAGAGATCATTTCATCTACATAAAGCCCCATAGTCGAAGCCGAAATTCCTACGGCGCGTGACAGTGTCGTTCGTGAGGTGGCCTTTCCACTTCGGACATTTAAAATGATAGCAGCATAAAGCAGACGAAGGTCTGATGATTTTTGACGCATGACGGGAGGGGGGCTGAAACAAGGAAAAGCTTTAAATCTCCGCTTTGGAAACCAAAAAATACTTTCACGTTCATTTACTTGCCTAATGCAAGGAAAGTATATCAACCCAAATACTCGCCTTTGACGATGTCTTCCTCAGAATCATCTGCATGGATTCCCTGCCGAATAACCTGATCCGTCATGTCATCAAGGTAGGTTTTCAGCACCTTGCTCAATTCTAGAAATTCTGGCCAGAGTGTTTCATCCACAAAACTGCGTGGTGCTCTTACCATCAGCGTAGTTCTTCTTTGCCTCACGTAACGGTATGGCTTTAAGGAATACCGACGCAAAAGGGCCACGAAAAGCTTCTTCGACCAATCATCGGTCAGCGTGAACTTGTACTCCAACGCTGGCTCCACCTCGCTAGCCTTTTTTAGGCGCTTTGTGATCCGTGCAATCGCATCGGCAGCGGCAGCCTTCTCACCTTGAGTCGTAGCACCCGCATACAGGCGCTCGATTTTTTGAAGTTTATCGAGGAGATCTTGATCAAGCATGGATTACACTTCCAGTTGGATCCCCAGCTCGCAGACCTGGCGTGGCGGCAGGTCAAAGTAACCAGTAGCTGGGCGGGAGAGACGACTGAGGGTAACAAAGAGGCGCTTCCGCCAGCGGGCCATCTTGCCAGGGCCATTGGTCAGCAAGATCTCACGGCTCTGATAGAAGGTGATGCCATTGCGTTTGAGTTTTGTTTTCTCACTCAGGGCTTTGCAAAGGTCATCAAACACTTGGGGTGATTCGGAGAAACCATAGCGTAACACCACACGGTAAAATTCATCACAGTGCTGTTCGATCTCGTACCGCGTTTCACCCACAAGGTGGGGCACGTCCTCGAATTTCACCGTCAGTAGCACCACCTGTTTATGCAGGGCTTTGTTATGCTTCAAATGGTGCAGAAGGGCTAAAGGCAAACCATCGGCACTGGCAGACATGAAGACAGCGGTACCTGGCACGCGGATGATGCGGTTATTTTGGATCTCCTCAATCAAGTGCTGCACGGGCAGTCGGCCACGTTGCATGGCCTGGAAAAGCACGGCACGGCCATCTGTCCAAGTCTTCATGATGATCCAGATGCCAGCTGCGACGACGAGAGGAAACCAAGCCCCCTGCATGAACTTCACTAAGCTACCCGCCACGTAACCCAGCTCAATCGTGACAAAGAGAGCGACGGGTAAGAAGGCCTTCCAAAACGGCCAGGACCAGATGCGGCGGGCCACAAAAAAGAACAGGATGCTGGTCAATAACATTTCCAAAGCAACGGAAAGACCATAAGCGGAGGCCAGATTGCTGGAGGTCTTGAAGCCGATCACCAGGGCGATGCAGGCCACCATAAGAAGGAAGTTCACCTGCGGCATGAAGATCTGCCCGCGCACATCCGGATTGGTATGGATGATCTTCAAACGTGGCAGATAGCTCAACTGCACCGCTTGTTGGGTGAGGGAAAACACACCCGTGATCATGGCCTGGGAAGCGATGATGGTGGCGGCGGTGGCCAGGATGATCATGGGCACCAGTAGAAAGGACGGCACCAAGTGGAAAAAAGGATGCTCAATGGCCGCTGGATCAGTAACCACTAAGGCACCCTGGCCCAGGTAATTCAGGGTCAAGGCAGGCCAAACCAGGAGAAACCAGGAACGCTGGAGTGGCTGATGGCCAAAATGGCCGATATCCGCATACAGGGCTTCACAGCCGGTAACGGCCAGTAACACCATGCCCATGATGACGATGCCATGGTAACCATGATGCACCAGATACATGATGCCCCAATGCGGGGAGAGGGCATAGACCACTTCAGGGTGCTCACAAAAGCGATAGAGGCCCAAGCCACCTAGCGCCAGGAACCAGACGATCATGATGGGGCCAAAAGCCACGCCAATCTTGGCAGTGCCGTGTCGCTGGACCATGAACAGTCCCAGCAAAATAACCACGGCTAGGGGCACCACCCAGGGAGTCAGCCCTTCATTGAGCTGCTTCATGCCTTCCACCGCCGAAAGCACGGAGATGGCGGGTGTGATCATGCCATCTCCGTAGAGCAGAGAGGCCCCAAACAGTACGATGAGCATGACAAAACCCAGGCTCTTTTTGGACAGCGCTTCCTTCTTGGATCTAAGCAGAGAAAGCAGGGCAAACATGCCGCCTTCTCCCTGCGCTGTGGCATAGCTGAGCAGGCTCAGGTATTTTACTGCCACCATGATGGTCAGGGACCAAAACATGAGGGAGATGGGTCCATACACCATGTCCACCGCATCCTTGGTCGGATCATAGCCCGCATGGCTTAAGCACTCCCGCAGCGCATATAGCGGACTGGTTCCAATATCACCGAAGACGACTCCCAGGGCAACGAGGGCCAGGGACCATGAGTTTGACGGTTTGTGATCGGACATTGAGAATCTCCGGGAACAACCGGAGGCCGTGGAGTGAAGAGCCTGATGTTCAACAAGCGATCCTAAGACCAAGAGTCACGGGTGGTCTAACGGACATTGTTCAGGATGGCTAGGAAATGGAGAAATCGACATGTGGGTCACTGGCAGACAATCCGGCGACCAAAGTCAAACCGCGCACGTCATGGGCCACTAGACACAAAGATTTCATTCCATCAACCCAAGTCTCAAAGCGGTTCGTGATGAGTAAGCTCATCACGAACCTCAAGAGATCTTGAATTTTTAGCCTTAACAGCCTTATCCCACCAACTTCCGGGCTTCGGCCAGTGCCGCATCCACCTTGGACACGTCCTTGCCGCCGCCACGGGCGAAGTCGGGTTTGCCGCCGCCTTTGCCGCCGACAATCGGGGCGATGGTTTGGATGATCTTGCCTGCCTGCACCTTGGCCTGATGCTCTTTGGAAACGGTGGCCATGAGGGTGACGTTGCCATTGCCAGTGGAGGCCAGGACGATGATGCCATTGAAGACACCTTTGAGGGCATCGTTCACAGCCATGGCGTAGTCGCCATCCACATCGCCAAGGTTGGCGATCAGGATGTTGTTTTCAGCCGTAGCGAGGAGTTCCTTGGCTTTGCCGGAGGCCTCGCGCTGCTGGGCGGCCTTGAGGGCTTTCTCCAGTTCTTTTTGTTGGCTCAGGAGATTGTCGATCTTCTTCTCCAGATCGGCGGTGCCTTGGGCGCTGACCTTACCAGCCAGGAGTTTCAGCAGGTCGGCATCGGCACGGGCTGCGTGGTAGGCTTCCAATCCGGCGACAGCTTCAATGCGGCGCACGCCAGCAGCCACTGCCCCTTCAGCAATGAGGCGGAAGAGGCCGATCTCGCCTGTGTAACGAGTGTGGGTGCCGCCGCACAGTTCCATGCTGTAACCATTCAGAGCCAGCGGCTTGCCGCCGATCTGCACCACACGGACGTTCTCTGGGTACTTCTCACCGAAAAGCTGCATGATGCCGGCGTTGTTCTTGGCCTCGGCATATGGGATCTCGCTCCAGGAAACGGGGTCGTTGGCGACGATGCGCTCATTCACCAGACGCTCGATATCGGAGAGCTGGCCAGCGGTGAGGGCGGCGTTGTTGAAGTCGAAGGTCAGCTTCTCAGGCGTGACGTTGGAACCCTTTTGGGTGGCTTCCTGGTTCACCACTTCATGCAACGCCCAATGCAGGATGTGCGTGACGGTGTGGTGACGCTCGATGGCGTGACGGCGGTCAGCATCCACGGCAAGGCGGACGACGGAACCTGCGGCTGGGGCTTCTTCACCTTCGATGAAATGCAGCCAGGTATTGCCCACCTTCGTGGTGCTGCTGACAGGGTAAGTGTTGGCACCCAGAATGATCTGGCCGCTATCACCGATCTGGCCGCCCATCTCCGCGTAACAAACGCTGCTATCAAGAATGACCGCCGTCTTGTCCTTCATCGCCACGACTTCGAGGACTTTGGCTTCAGTTTCGAGGGCGTCGTAACCGATGAACTTGGTGGGCTCTTTTGTTTCGATTTCGCTGACGGAGACAATTTGTTTGTTCTTCGCACCAGCTTCACGGGCGCGCTTCTTCTGCTCGTCCATGAGCTTTTCGAAACCTTCCGTATCAACGATTAGACCACGTTCACGAGCGAGGAGTTCAGTTAGGTCGAGAGGGAAGCCAAAGGTGTCGTAGAGTTCGAATGCGACCGCCCCTGGAATAATCATCGGTAAGCTTGGCACATTATGCAAAGCAGAAGTAAATTCACTCAAATGGACAGCTAGTTCTACCTCCAACTCGCCGCCCAATTCTTTTTCTGTGTCATAAGCGATTGCTTCTCTATATATGTCCTCTGCTGATGCCCAAGATGCTTCCAGTCTACTTGAGGTGACCGTAAATGCTGATTTAGCGCCAGACGCAAAAACAATGGGCTGGGCTGCCTTGATCAGCTGAGTTAAAAGATCAAGAAACGTTCGCACATCCGCCCACGATCCCTTGGTGGTTTGGAAAATAACTCTTCCATTCTTACCCACAGCGTCATTTAG
>JAOZVT010000749.1 GCA_025869455.1 Prosthecobacter sp. | reverse complement strand
AGGTACTGCGGGGGCCACCGGAGAGAATGATGGCTCCTGGGTTTTGCAGATTCGAAAGCTCAGCGGGCGGATAAAGGTGGGAGACGAAACCCAGCTCGCGAACGCGGCGGACGATGAGTTGGCTATACTGGGAGCCGTAATCGAGTACGGCGACTTCTTGGTCGGTCATGGGGTAACAATAAAGAGTTTAGGAAGGCTCGTAGTTCACGGGTTCCTCAGTGATCACCACATCATGCGGATGGCTTTCCTTCAGCCCCCCAGCAGTGATGCGGACAAAACGAGCTTTGGCGCGGAGTTCGTCCAGATTGTCAGCCCCCACATAACCCATGCCAGAGCGTAGGCCGCCCATGAGCTGGAAGACCACATCTGCCAGAGGTCCTTTGAACGGCACACGGGCTTCCACGCCTTCAGGGACGAGTTTGCCGGAGCTGTTCTGGCCATAACGGTCCCCTGCCCCTTTGCGCATGGCTTTCAGGCTGCCCATGCCACGATATTCCTTGAAGGTGCGGCCCTGCCATTTCACCATGTTTCCAGGACTTTCAGCCGTGCCCGCGAGCAAGGAGCCGAGCATGACGCAGTCTGCACCACCGGCTAAGGCCTTCACGATGTCACCGGAATAACGGATCCCACCATCGGCAATGACCGTGACTCCGCGAGGGCGGCAAATCTCTGCCACTTCCTGCACAGCGGTAAATTGGGCCATGCCCACCCCGGAAATAATGCGGGTGGTGCAAATGGAACCTGGGCCGACGCCCACTTTGATGGCGGAAGCGCCTGCTTCGACAAGATGCAAGGCACCATCTGCCGTGACCACATTGCCAGCGACGATGGGAATGAGATCGCCCACGCGTTCGCGCAGGCGACGGATGACATCGGCCACTCGGGTGGTGTGTCCAGTGGCGGCATCAATGAAGAGCGCATCCGCGCCAGCCGCTACAAGGGCAGCCCCACGGTCTGCACAATCTTCACCCACCCCGACGGCAGCACCCACGCGGAGCTGGCCATTGGCATCCTTGGCCGCATTGGTAAACATTTGCCGTTTCACCACGTCCTGTTTGGTGATCAAGCCGGCCAATTTACCGTTGGAGTCCACCAGCGGGAGTTTTTCAATCCGGTGTGTGTAAAGGATCTTCAGTGCTTCATCAAAACTGGTGTCCGGTTTACCTGTGGCTAGGCGATCCCGTGGCGTCATGATGCTGGAGACGGGCGTGCTTTCGTCTTCGATGTACCAAAGGTCACGACTGGTCACCATGCCGACGAGCTTGCCGTCTGGCTCCACCACGGGGAATCCGCTGACGCCTTTTTCATGCATCAGGCGTTGGAGTTCCTCCAGAGTGGTCTCTGGGCGTACGGTATGTGGGGTCTGAATAACCGTGTTTTCAGACCGCTTCACCTTCGCCACCTGCTCAGCCTGGTAATCAATGGGGATGTTGCGGTGAATCACCCCCAGTCCTCCTTCACGGGCTAGCGCAATCGCCAATTCAGCCTCCGTGACCGTGTCCATCGCGGAGGATAGGACAGGAATGTTCAGCTGGATGCTGTTGCCAAAAACCGTGCCAAGATTTACCTCACCAGGCAGAACCTGGCTCAGTCCCGGCAGGACCAAAACGTCATCAAAACTCAATGCAAGGGAAGGAATATCGCCCATGTGCCATCTAAGCGCCACTCAGACGACTGTCACGCAGAAAGTGGATATAACCGCAAATCAGGGACGATAAACACGCGTTTTTCCGGTGTATGAGTCGATCTGAATGCAATAATAATTGCTGGGGATCTGCGTATTCGAAGCGTTTCGCGACTCCAAAATAGTCACGAAACTTTTGTTGTAGGGAGGAATGGTGTACGCAAGGGCCTTTTCTTCAGAAGAAGCGTCTGCATTTGTGCCAGCCGTCAGCTTTCGCATGCTGCCATCTGGATAAAAGCGCAAGGAGGCATACGTCACATCTGAACTGGAAGCGCTGCCAGGCGGGGTAAATAGATATTTGCCGCCCGTGGATTCAAATTGAGGGTTGGCCGTCTCCAACAAAGGAGAAAGCTCTGACTGGTCAGATATTACCACACCTGACTCCAGATAATAAGGATCAGAAATGGCCTTCTCTGTGCCATTTGCCAAGCTCTGCACAACTTGATACGCGTAATAGGAGGCCTGATTGGGGAGGTCAGAATTCGAGTCCACATACTTGTAAAAACGAACTTCGACTTCTGAACTCAGAGAAACCGCACTCTGCTGTGCTAAACTAAGACGGTTGGTGAGGCCATCCCCAGCAGAATTAAGCCTCGTTGACCGGATCACATCCACCAGAGCTGGTGTAACCAAGGCAATCAAAATGGCGATGATACCCACAACGGTGAGCATCTCCACCAGAGTAAACCCGTCAGATTTTTTAAAGTGGACAAACTTTTTCATGACTAAAATCTAGGCTAAAAAGGATCGCTTAAATGCTCCACTTGGCTCCACGAAGAACAACAGTTGTCGAAAAAATACGATAGTTTATACGACGTGAACGCAATTCCTCAGCGACCTGTTCCAGCGTTGCATTTAGATTCGCAGCCTGCGAATTGTTGATCAGATCTGAAATAGTGGTGCCAAAAGGCGGTGTTCCACTTGAATCCGTTTGGCTTAGGCGATCCGCTGACTTCTCATCAATGGCCACCAGAACCACTCGAACCAAGGGAGGCAATAAATGCTGCGTTCCCTGAGCAGCAATGCCACCCCCCGTAACAAGACCTGCTGCACTACCAACTTCTTGAGAATCATACTCAAAATCTGGGGCAATGGATGTAGGCTCCCGCTGTGTTACTGGGTCCGACTCGATCTGGGGCGAGATGATCAAAGCAATAATATTGTCTGCAACAGGCCTCGTAAGATCTCGATTCTCTACGTTCTCTTCTTCAACTTCATGCGCCCCAGCTTTTTCAAACCAATCATTCTTATCAGCCGAATAGATCATGTTTTGCTCAGCAGGTGGGGAGAACTCCATGAGCCGATAACGATAACGAGGCAACCCAGCTGGTAATATTGTCGGACGAAAAAAGGCATCTGAAACGTACTGCACAAAATAACCCCGACCACATAGCAACCGGTCAAGACCAACATATGCTGGATCATGAGCGACACCCAAAGGTGCCTGAAAGAACACGGCTTGACCGGGAGAATTGGCAGGGCCTCCACTTTGAGTGAGTAGGTTTGCAGTAGGCCCACAGACAAAACGAAGATCAGACTTACGAAGGTATTTCTGTTCTTTGTTGCTAGCCACACCTGTGGATTGACCATCTTTTAGGTAATTGTGATCGTAATCTATATATGTATTAAGTGTAGCTTGACTCAAGTTTCGCGTAATGATGTCAAAAGCTGTTCTTGCTTCCCTAAACTGTCCAATACGCGCATTTGAAGAAGACCAAGTACTTTGAACGGTACCAATCACCTGTGCACTGATAAGTAACAAGATCAACAGCACAGTCATTGAAACAAGCACCTCGACCAAGGTAAATGCCAACCTGCGACGTAAATTTAACTCAAAGGGTAAATTAATTAGAGAGCGCATAGCCTGTGTAGCAAGAGTTAAAATTAAGGAGCAAAACGCTTCGATTCAATGACGCGGAACCGATAATAGTTCTCAAGGGGCTTCTTGGACAAAGGATCACTAGCTTCGGCATAATTCACCTCATCTTTAGCAGCTGCCAGATCAGCTTGGTCAATATACCGCTCTAACAGGAAAGAACCACGGAATTCAGCGCTAACTGTGTCCAGATTTGGATCAAATGTATTGGCTGCAACTGAACGTAAAGCTTTGCGGATGGACTGAGCCCGAACATGCACCCGAAACGTGTTTGAACGAGTTGTGAATTTTTGGTACAGATTTGCGTAAGGGCGCTCACGGGTATTGTCACCCGTTGAACAATGCTGCCCCCAAAACTTCGCCAAATTGTCAAGGCGACTTGAATAGTTAGAAACATCACTCGCAGAGATATTGGTATCGTTAGAGGAACCACTAACAGGAGAAGGGATCAAATGAACCTCACAAATTTGTGAAGTGGTGCGGAATAAGCCACCGCGGAACCCGGCAGGCAAAGTTCCTCCAGAATCACCCACACCAAAATTGAAACGCTCTTCGAATTCACGTAAAGTTCCCTGGACACGCTCATTGATATTTTGTTGCCACCAAAGCTTGGATTCAGGTTTGAACCGATCCACAACAATTTCATGATGCCAGTATTTACTCTCACCAGCGGAGGCTTCACTACGGAAAAGTGGCGGTGTAGAGCCACTGGTCCCCCTCCATGATGTTTTGACGCTTTTGCTTAAATCATAATCACTATTTGGCATTGCGGCCATCAGTTCCCCCTTCATGGCAGCATGCAAACCCGTGGCACGGCGAATATGAGTAAAGGGCATAATCTGGTAATTCAGATTGATCTTGCCGGCTGTTGAAAGCGGTTCACTGATGGCATACGGCTCAACCACAGGCATCCAAAAGAGATCTAACAAGTAATGATCAGGAGGAGATTCCTCTCCAGGGTGAGTGCTCGCTGAATTAAAGGCACTACCTGTTTCCTGCGAAGGATAAGACAGGTAGGGACGAAATAGAAGATTCGTCCACGCGCCAGACTCTGACTTATTCCCCCAAACATAGGAAGGCAGTGATCCCATAACGACGGCAGAAGGCACCATCCTATTTGGGGTAAAGTAACTCCCGGTTGCTGAGGCGTAACGTTCACCTGAGTCGGCGCGGAAATAGGTGGTACGCCAGCGACGTTTATCCGTCCAGTCAGTAAATTTTATATCGCCCACTGAGTAATTTCCTTCATCCGCTTTATTGATGAATGGGCCAATACGACCACCTGGATCAGAATCATCAAAGTCATAATATTTCTGAACAGCCCTAGCGGCAACGTCCGTAAATGGCACATCTGGGCTACGGGCAGGATCAGCCGTCACCTTCTGAGGAAGCGCACGAACGGTATTGTCACCCGTAGTGGAGTTGACGCTAGTCCCGCGGTCGAATCCAGGCTCATTCGATGCATTGTAAGATGAGAAATTATGAGCCAAATATTCATCTTCATCATTCCACAAACGATGTGGGGACCAGTCACTGGGAGTCACCACTTTTTTTGCGGTGATCAGTCGGGCATCCCCTGTGGTTGGCTGTAAAGTACGTAAGGTATCAGTACCATAATGCCAGGGTTCATTCCAACTTCCTGTTCCGTCTGACTTGGGCCCGTACGCAATTCGTGCCAAAGGATTTAGAGTTAATGTGGAATGAGGCAGCAATTGCACATCTGAAAAGTTTCCTGCAGATTTGGTGTAAAGTAATGACTTTGCGCCAGGAAGTCGCTGAGCTCCAAGATGGACAGCACTTGTTGGGTTATTAATATAAAGACCTAGCTTACTAACATCAGGCCAAGTGTAAAAACGTCCGCTTAAAGAATCTCCTGCAACCGCCCCATTATCACGCCCAAGAATGCCATCCGTGTTAAAAGCCCACCAGCGGGGAGCTTGGATAGCAGGGTGATAGACTGTTGAGCCATTCGCTGCTGTATACCGAACTTGGTATGAGCCTCTAGTTACAAGATCAGGTATAGGAGCTCTGCCTTCGTTTAATCTAACGGTTATGATTTGGACAGGTTCATCTCTTGTATTTGCAAAGACATGATGGTCATAAATCTTGAGTGTAATATCTGAAGTACCTCTAAATTGCAGAACATCATCACGGTTCACGTCAATAAATCCCCCAACCAAGTCCAAATTGAGCAGCCCAGTATGGACTCTGCCTGTAACTGATTCTTCATAATTAATATCCGACGGCATATCACCAGTTTTCTTGACTTTACGACCATTAGCCATTTGCCGGAAACTAGCAAAACCGCCAACTTCGGGTGAACCATCCAGTTCATACAATGGTGCACCGCTA
>JAOZVT010000748.1 GCA_025869455.1 Prosthecobacter sp. | reverse complement strand
ATAAGATACGCCCCATGCTTGGTTAGTGCTAAGCGATCCTGATCTAGCAGATGAGGCGTCTCAGGTGTCAGTGGCATATGCAGGGTGATCACATCGCTCTCTTTCAACAGTCTCTCCAGAGAAGTGTATTCCACCTCATGTGCGGCAGCCCATTCCTGTGCGGGAAAGGGATCATGCGCCAGGATACGGGTACCGAATCCACGGAAAATCTGAGCCGTGCATTGACCGATCTTTCCTGTGCCTAGAATGCCTACGGTCTTTCCATGCAGATCAAAACCGACCAAACCTGAAAGAGAAAAGTTATGCTCCCGGACGCGATTGTAAGCTCGGTGGATTTTACGATTCAGCGTCATCAGCAAAGCCACCGCATGCTCTGCTACGGCGTGGGGTGAATACGCTGGCACACGAGTCACCGTGATGCCCAACTCCCGTGCCGCCTTGAGATCCACCTGATTGAACCCTGCACAGCGCAAGGCAACCAGACGAATCCCTGATTTCGCCAGTTGCTCCAAACAAGCACGATCCACACAATCATTAACAAACACGCAGACAGCCTCTGCTCCGGCAGCAGTAGAGGCAGTGGCGGAGGTCAGACGAAAATCATGAAAGCTCCACTGCACTTCCTCAGCTCGCTCTGCGGCCTGCATAGCTTCGCGGTCATAAGGTTTGGTATCGTAAAAGGCGACTTTGATCATCATGCCTTATCTTGACGCGCGGCTGGGTCTTTGACTATGCAGAAACTGCGTATCTTACCGCCCTGGCAAAGATGTAGGGGGATGACCGCTCCAGGCTTTGAAGGCGCGGGAAAAATGTGCCGCGCTTTTGTAGCCTAGCTCACTGGCCACCGCTTTCACCTGCGCATCCGGTTGGCGTAGCTTGATCGCGGCCTGGGAAAGCTTCAATCGTGTCAGGCACGCTAGAGGCGTTTCATCATCATAGCGTTTGAAAAGACGGGTCAGATAGGCAGCGGAAACGTGACTGTGTTTCGCGGCTTCTTCGATATTGCTCAGCACCGGATAGTTTCTCAAAATGTGACCTCGGCAGCGTAGGTAGGTCGCATAGGCTGGGTCCAGTTTGGTCGCCGCAGGTTGCCGACTGTCTGCACATAAAACAAGCGCGTGCTCCAGCGCGGCACTGGCCACACGCAAGCCCAAGCGCCCGCCGCGTAGCGCGTGGTCAATGACCTCCTCCAACAGAGTGATGACACGGCTGGCATCCAAAACACGGATCAATGCCCCTGCCCCGAGGCCTAGTTCCTCCAAAAGCGCCGCCGCGCGTGGACCCGTGAAATTAAAAAAATACTTCACCATGGGATCTTCCGCATCAGAGCGGATGACATGGGCAGTATTCGGGTCAAAGAAAAACGCATGCCCTGTGCCCAGCTCCTGCATGCGATTGGCGAGAGTGACCTGCCCTTTACCCCGAGAGACAAATTCGAAAGCAAGAAAAGGAAAGGTTTGTCGGTCCACCACAAAGTCGGGCGCGCACCACTCACAACCGCCACCAACAAGGCAGAGTCCACCACGTTCGCGCTGACGTTCCTTCCAGTCCGGTAGGTAAAAACGCCGCGTACGCACCACTTGGGTGGAGAAATAGTCGGCTTGTTCAGTGGCAGGCATGGTGGGCTAGGATGAAAGGACCAAGTTCACCGTTTCTTACGCCTAGAGTCAAGAATCGTCATTTGCCTGCCAAAGATGGGCACACGCAAAATCTTGCATCAAAGGTAGTGCCTGAGCCAAGCTGTCATTCCACCCACCATGCCCCTACCCCAACCTATTCGCGGGATCATCCCGCCCCTGGTCACTCCCCTGTCTGGTCGCGATACCCTTGATGTTGCCGGACTGGAGCGGCTCATTGAACATCTCATCACGGGCGGTGTGCATGGCCTGTTCATCTTGGGCACCACGGGTGAAGCCCCCAGCCTGAGTTACCGGCTGCGCCGGGAGTTGATCGAACGCACTTGCTCACTCGTCAAAGACCGTATCCCGGTACTCGTCGGCATCACGGATACCGCCTTTGTGGAAAGTGTGAATCTGGCACAATACTCTGCCGAAAAAGGGGCGAGCGCCGTGGTCACCGCGCCGCCCTATTATTTTCCTGCGGCACCGCCTGAGCTTCAACAATACATTGAAGACCTTGTGGCTGAGATGCCACTGCCCATGTTCCTCTACAACATGCCCGGCCTAACCAAGGTTAGTTTTGACATTGAATTGGTTCGTCGTGCTTTGAACATGCCTGGAATTGCCGGGGTCAAGGATAGCTCATGTGACATGATCTACTTCCATCGCCTCATTGAGGTCGCCAAACAGCGTCCTGAGTGGAGCATTCTTGTAGGCCCCGAAGAACTGACGGCGGAAGCTGTGCTCCTAGGCGGACATGGTGGCATCAACGGTGGTGCTAACCTGCACCCTAGCTTGTATGTCAAAATGTATGAAGCCGCTGCGGCTCAGAATCTGCCTCTCACCCGGGAGCTTCACGCACAGGTCATGGCCCTCGCTGGCAGCATCTACACCGTGGGTCGTCACAAGAGCGCCATCATCAAAGGCATCAAATGTGGCTTGTCGCTTTTAAACATCTGCGATGACCAGATGGCGGAACCTTTTCAACGCTTCAATCCACCCGAGCGCGAGCTGATTCGCGAAAGACTGAGTGCTCTTGGGTTGATCTCTTAACTCCATTTTTATCATGCAAAGACGTACCCTTTTATCCCTGAGTTTGCTCGCCTTGACTGGCCTGACTCAAGCCGCTGACCCTGCCTTGTTGAAGTCGGAGTTCATCTACGACACGGGCCCCTACCCGTCCATTCATGCCACGACGATAGTGGAAACACCCACAGGTCTGGTTTCCGCTTGGTTTGGTGGCACCGCAGAGCGCGACCCGGATGTCGGCATCTGGGTTTCACGTGAAGTCGCCGGAAAATGGACCCCGAGTGTGGAGGTGGCCAATGGCATCCAATACACAAAAGCCGACGGCACCGTGGTGCGTCACCCCACTTGGAATCCGGTGCTTTTCCAAGCCCAGGATGGGCCATTGATGCTCTTTTACAAAGCAGGTCCCACCCCCGAAACATGGTGGGGCATGCTGACCACATCCACCGATGGTGGACAAACCTGGGAGCAGCCACGCCGCCTACCCGAAGGTATTTTGGGTCCGATCAAAAACAAACCTGTACAACTGTCTGACGGCAGCATCCTTTGCCCCACAAGCAACGAGACACAGGAGAAGCCCAGCAAGTGGACCACCCACTTTGAGCGCACACGTGACTTCGGCCAGACTTGGGAGCTCATTGGCCCCGTCAATGACGGTGTCGCCATCCAGTCCATCCAACCGAGCATCCTCTTTCTGGGAGGTGAAAAGCTTCTCGCCATTGGCCGCTCACGTCAGGATAAAATCTTTGAAGTTGCGTCTGAAGACAATGGCAAGACCTGGGGAGAAATGAAGCTGGGCAACTTGCCTAACAACAACAGCGGAACGGATGCCGTGACCCTGAAAAATGGCACCCACCTCATCATCTATAATCACATCGGCGGCACTCCTGGCAAATGGGGCGGCAAACGCACACCTCTGAACATTTCTGCCTCCAAAGATGGGCACATCTGGCAGGCTGGCTTGGTGCTGGAAAGCGACCCCGGCGAATACAGTTACCCCTCTATCATTCAGACCAACGATGGCTTGGTCCACGTCACCTACACCTGGAAACGCCAGAAGGTGAAGCATGCCGTCATTGATCCCGCCAAGCTGACTCTCCGTGATCTGGTGGATGGTCAGTGGCCAGAGTAATTTTTGCCTCACCTAAAGTTAGGCGAGCTGTCAGCAACCAACCAGCAAACGCCATGAAGAACATCACTCTATGGGCTGCCATTCTCTGCATGGCAGCTCTCCCACATGCTCAGGCTGTGACACTGCTTGCCTGGGACCCAGGTGGACTTTCGGGGACTTGGCCTGAGGACTGGTCTAGTACCAGCCAGGGTGGCACCGTCACCGTAGATAGTGGTGTTCAAATTACAGCAGGGTTGGGGCGCGGTTCGGGCACTTCCTTGGCGGGCCTAAACAATGGCTGGGGCGCGGGGTCCATCAATCAGACGACGCGTTCTGCGGCTGAAACAGACAATGATTACCTCTTTTTTGCGCTGTCACCTCAGGCTGGATACGAGATGTCTTTGAATAGCTTGGATTTTAATATCCGCATTCCGCAATCAGGTTGGGATGCAGGCAATTCACGTTACATCTGGCAATATAAAGTGGGTGATGGATCGTTCACGGATATAGGAACAGAGCAACCGTTGGTAGGAGATTACAACACCAATGGCGCGGCCCAACCAACGATCGATTTGAGCGGCATAGCAGCTCTTCAAAATATCACAGAGGCTGTGGAGTTCCGTGTCTATGCCTGGGGCACAACAGGCCAGTTTGTCTTTGGCCGACAAACCGGAGACGATCTTGTGCTAGCTGGCTCAGTAGGCACCGTTCCAGAACCTTCACGATTCCTTTTATTGAGCGCGGCCTTTGCAGGTCTGGCTCTTCGCCGTCGCCGATCCCTTCCCTGTTAAACCGACTTTCACACATGATGCTCCGCTCTTTACTGATTCTTATTTCACTCGTTTCCACTCTTCACGCCGAAGATCCATTGAGCGGACAAGCAGGCTTCGTGAGTTCGAAATTCATCTTTGATCCTGCACCCCACCCGCAGTGTCATGCTTCCACCATCGTCGAGACCAAGAGTGGACTCGTCTCAGCTTGGTTTGGCGGAACGAAGGAAGGCAATCCCGATGTCGGCATTTGGCTGTCACGCCAGCTGAATGGCAAATGGACGACCCCGGTCGAAGTCGCCAACGGAGCGGAGACGGAAGACCCACGCGTGAATTGCCTGAACCCGGTACTTTTTCAGGTGCTCAAAGGGCCGCTGCTGCTGTTTTACAAGACCGGAAAATGGTGGGCTTATTCGAAGGAATCCACCGATGATGGGGCTACTTGGTCCAAAGCCAATCGGCTTTACAATGGGCTCTTTGGACCGGTAAAAAACAAACCTGTTTTGCTTTCAGACGGCTCCATCCTTAGCCCCACCAGTATTGAAATCCCTTCCCCCAAAGGCACCTGCTGGCGGGTGCATTTTGAGCGTAGCACCAATGGCGGCAGAACCTGGGAATACATCGGCCCAGTCAATGAGGGCACTGAGATCCAGGGCATCCAACCAAGCATACTTTTTTATCCCAACAATCGCCTGCAAGCACTGGGACGCACCCAACAAGGACGCTTGTTTGAAATCTGGTCTGACGATGGTGGCATGAACTGGGGAGAGATGTCCCTCATGGACTTGCCTAACAACAACAGCGGCACGGATGCAGTCACCCTCCAAGATGGCCGCCAACTGCTGATCTACAATCACTGTGGCAATATGGAAGGGCGCACGAGAGGTTACCGTTCACCCCTGAATCTAGCCATTTCCAAAGATGGTAAAAATTGGGAAGCGGCTCTGGTTCTGGAAACTGAGCCGAAGAAAGAGTTCAGCTATCCGGCCATCATTCAAACCAGTGATGGTCTCGTCCACATCACCTACACCTGGAAGCGCTTGAACATTCGGCATGTGGTGATTGATCCCGCTAAGCTCGTCACAAAGCCCATCCTGAACGGACAATGGCCTGAGTGATACCTTTTTCCCAGTCACCGCTATCTTTAGCAGATTCGAACGTTTTCCTCTTCCGATGAAAAACCGACGTCTTCTGCAAGCCTACGCTCTGGCGCTTAGTCTCCTCTCCATGCCTTGTTTGGCCGAGGACTGGGGGGCTTACCAAATCAATGAGGATGGTAAGCTCATCCATAAAGAGCGTTTCTTCTGGCTCCACGTTTCGGATTGGGATGATGATGCAGGGGCAGAGTCCGTATGCTATTCCCTGGAAGGGCGGCAATTTGTCGCCACTCGCATGGGCATCCAGATCAGCGCCGATGATGGCCCA
>JAOZVT010000747.1 GCA_025869455.1 Prosthecobacter sp. | reverse complement strand
ATTTGGGGTCAGGGGCGAAAATGCTGCCAGCCACCGGCAGGGGCAATCGGGGCGTTTTCTTTTTTTACCAGCTCCCCGATGCGGGTGAGTTTTAGTTTTGGAAAGGCAAGTTTCCAGGCGGCGAGTTGCTTAACCGTGGTCTTTTGGGAAAGAGCTAGGAGGAGTTCATAATCTTCTCCATCTCCCCAAGCTTGTTCCGTGGTGCATCCTGCCGTGCGCGGCAGGGCAGAGAAATCCACTTGGAAGCCCAATCCGCAGGCGGCGGCTAGCCGTGGGAGATCTTGGGCGAGGCCGTCGCTAAGGTCCATCATGGCATGCACGGGTAGGTTTTTGGCCATCCAGTGAGCCTCCGGCATGCGTGGTTGAAAGCGCAGATGCTTGCCTTTGATGGAGCCACCCAAGCGTCCAGTCACATACAAGCCATCTCCTGCCTTGGCCTGGCTTCGTGAAATCCATCGTTGGTTAGGTGCAGTACCGGTGAGACTGACCGTGATGATGAGTTGATTCCCTTTGGAGGTCTCTCCTCCGACAATGTTGACGCCAAACGCCTCCGCCATCGTCCTTAGCCCTGCATAGACATCGATCACTCTTTTGACTGCGGTCTGAGGTGGCGCAATCAAGGTGATGAGCGCATGGCGTGGGGTGGCGGCCATGGCAGCGAAGTCGCTAATGACCCGGGCCATAGCCTTCCTTCCGATCAGGCGTGGAGGCGTCTCCGCTGTGAAGTGTACACCTTCGACGACGGTGTCTGTTTTTAGTACCAGAGGCTCACGGCTTCCTTTGACAACCGCGCAGTCATCGCCCGGTCCCGCAATGACACTGGCATCGTGTTTCAATCCGCGCACGAGTCGGCGGATCAGTTCATCTTCACCAATGTCAGCCAGCGTTTCCATGGCTCATTTCAGGGAAGAGAATCATCATGGCAAGGCTGGTACCATTGAATAAAGCATGCATCGTCATGGTGACGGCTAAACTACCCGTGAGTTCATAAGCTGCGCAAAAGATGAGGGCGAGCACGGTCAGCGGAACTAGGCTACCGATGTGCAAATGCACGATGGCAAAAAGCAGGGATGAACAGATGGCGGCAAAATAGCTGTCAGTGAAGCGCTTGATCACGCCATAAATGAATCCTCGGAAAATGGTTTCTTCGACAATGGGGGCAACAACGACGGCAGCGATCACAAGAAGGGATTTGGCCAGAGGATCCTTTGAGCGTTTGAAGGCTTCCACGGATTCTTGGGCGTTCAGTTCCGGCCAGAATCCTTGCATCCACGTGGTGATGACAGCAGAGGTCATCGTCACCAGAATAAAGGTGGGAATCATGAAGAGCAAAGCCATGCCCAAGATCTGCCCCCCACTCAGACGACGCAGACCAAAGAGTTCAAGCGGGTTCAGATTTCGTACGGCGCGCAGGTAAAAGAGCAGGACCGCACACATCATGAGTGTAAAGAGAATGCTCAGGAACATGGAGCTAGGCTCTAACTCCATGGGGGTGGCTTTGGCTGCGGCCTCACCTACGTCGGGAGTTACTTGATGCAGCTTAGTTAAAAGCAGCATGGACAAAGCGCCGACCACGATGGCGTCGATGTTGAGATAGGGCTGTGCATCCACATAGCCATGCCAGTTCCAGGCTGCCTCTGGGCGCGTCTGGCGCACCCATTTATAGGCAGCGACGCCGATCAGTAGAGCCAGCCAAACTAAAAGTGTAACATCGCGTAAAACGCCAATGGTGGGTGCGTCCATAGGGGCAGAAAAAGTTTGCGATGGCTCAGTGCAGGTAGGCCCCTGGCAGATAATACATCAGTCCAGGTTGCAGCTTGGGCATCGCGCCTGCTGTGATATCGAGTTCCACTTTCGTGGGTGTCTGGGCCTTGCTGGAGGCCATGCCGAGAGCACTGAGGAAGCTGGGGGTGGAATGGTATTTAACCACGGTTGCGTTTGGCGCAGCTCCTAGTTCTTTAGCCAGAGCATAGGCGTCTTCCACGTAGCCGATTTGGTCCACCAGTTTAGCTTCCAGCGCTTGGCGGCCTGTCACCACACGTCCATCTGCCACGGTGTTTTTGAGCACATCTTTGGGAACTTTACGGGCTTCTGAAACGATGCCGAGGAAACGATCATACATCGTATCCACCAGTCCTTGGATATAGGCTTTTTCATCTTCACGCATGGGGCGTGCGCCACTCAGGGTATCCTTGAATGCACCGCTGGTGAAGGTTTGAGAAGCCAGACCCACTTTGCCAAAGAGATCATGATAGTTCATAGACTCCATGATCACGCCGATGCTTGCGGTTAGGGTGGTTTCACTGGCGATCACTTTTGTCGCTCCACAGGCCACGTAGTAGCCGCCGCTAGCAGCAACGGAATCCATGTAAACCACCACCGGCTTCACGGCTGCTGCCTTTTTGACGGCAGCATAGATGATGTCCGAGGCGGTCACTTCGCCACCAGGGGAATTGATGCGAAGGACGATGGCTTTGACTTCATTATCGGCAACGGCTTGCTCCAGGCTACGCTTCACCACTTCCACGCTGGTCAGCGCATTTTCCAGGAAGCCACCTGTGCTCATGGAACTGATGACGCCCTCAAGATCAAGCTGCACGATTTTGTCAGTCGTTCCGGCGTTGCCTGCGACTTCTACCTTTTCCACTAAGGGTTCTTTAGCCTGTGGCATGCCAGGGATCTGCCCGCCCACCAGGGCAGCAAATTGCACCACATTGAGCCCGATGCTCACGATTAAAAACACCGCGAGCGCGGCTATTAGGCAACCAAAGGCAGTTCGATTCATGGGACGAACCTAGGCGGGAGAGGAGCCTGCGCAAAAGGAATGAGATGAGCAGATGATGAAGACGGTAGGAATCGCCCCAAAAAGAAGCGCCCCGTAGGTCTCGGCAGCAAAATGAATGGCTGCGGGACGCTACGGGGCGCTGGATTGACGGTGGATTAGATCCGCGTTAAACGTTAGGCTTCTGCGCGGAGGATCTGGGCTAGCACGTAGGGCAGGATACCGCCAGCGCGGTAGTAATCAATTTCCACCGGTGTATCAATGCGGACCAGAAGAGGAATGTCAAAGCTGCTGCCGTCAGCCTTGGTGACACGAAGGGTTGCTTCGCTCTGTGGCTTCGTGTCGTTTGAGATACCCAGGATGCTAAAGGTAGCATCACTGAGATCCTTGACCTTATCGTAGTCAGCTTTGTCTTTGAAGTTGCAAGGAAGCACACCCATACCCACCAAGTTACTGCGGTGGATACGCTCGAACGACTTGGTGATCACGGCTTTGACGCCTAGCAGACGGGTGCCTTTGGCGGCCCAGTCGCGGCTGCTGCCCATACCGTAGTCTTCACCGCCGATGATGATGGAGGGAATGCCTGCGGCTTTGTAGGCTTCAGCAGCGTCAAAGATCGGCATGACGGTGGAGTCCGTCGGCGTTGGTTCTGGACCTGTGACGATGCCGTTTGGCAGTTCGTGGGCACCCGCCATCAGTTGGGGCTGAGGCTCCGAGTGATTGAAGTATTTAGTGATGCCGCCCTCGGTGCCAGGAACCATCAGGTTCTTGATGCGGACGTTGGCGAAGGTCCCGCGGGTCATGACAAGATCGTTACCACGGCGGCTGCCGTAGCTGTTGAAATCGGACTGAGAAACGCCGTTTTCACCCAGGAAGCGTCCAGCCGGGCTGTCTTTCTTGATCGCACCCGCAGGGCTGATGTGGTCTGTCGTGACGCTGTCACCAAAGATACCGAGCGGACGTGCACCGATGATTTCGGTGATGTCGCCAGGGGTCATGCTGAAGTCAGCAAAGAAGGGCGGATGCTGAATGTAAGTGCTCTTTTCATTCCACTCATAGACCAGGCCGGTGGAGCTTGGGATCTCGTTCCATTTCGGGTTCTGGCTAGCGAAGTCTGTGTAAAGAGCACGGAAGACATCAGGAGAAAGGGCGGAGAGCATGGCCTCGCGGATTTCAGCCAAGCTCGGCCAGATATCCTTCAAGTAGATGCCACTGCCACGGACGATTTCCTCCTTGCTCAGGTCAATGTCCACGGTGCCTGCGATGGCGTAAGCCACAACGAGAGGAGGGCTCATCAGGAAGTTAGCCTTGATGCTCTGATGCACGCGAGCTTCAAAGTTACGGTTTCCAGAAAGCACGCTAGCGGCGACGATGTCTTGAGCTTTGACAACGTCTTCGATGCCGGGGTCAAGCGGGCCGGAGTTGCCGATGCAGGTGGTGCAACCGTAACCGACGGTTTGGAATCCGAGTTTGTCGAGTTCGACCTGGAGTCCAGTTTTGTTCAGGTAATCTGTCACCACACGGCTGCCTGGGCCGAGGCTGGTTTTGACCGCTGGCTTCACGGTCAGACCTTTTTCGTTGGCTTTCTTAGCCAGGAGACCTGCGGCGAGCATGACGCTCGGGTTGCTGGTGTTGGTGCAGCTTGTGATGGCGGCGATGAGGACGCTGCCGTGAGTGATCACGTCTTTTTCCCCGTCCTTGCTGTCCACGCTCACTTCATAGAGCGGATAGCCTGGGAGGCTGCTCATTTCTGTGGTCACGCCTTCTTGAGCGCCTAACTGACGACTGACAACGCTGCCGTCGGGGATGGAATCCAAGGTGGCGGGGAGTTCAGGAGCTTCGCTCACCGGAGCTTCCGGTGTTTTGCCGTAGCCCTGGGGGGTCGGCTTGCTCAAAAGCTCATTCCATGTGGACTTCAGGTCATCCACGGTGATGCGGTCTTGAGGGCGTTTGGGGCCAGCCACGGAAGGTTGGATGTCTCCGAGATCCAGGGAGAGTTCGCTGGTGTATTCCACTTCACCCTTTTGAGGGATGCCGAACATGCCCTGAGCGGTGTAGTAGTTTTTGAAGGTGGTGCAGAGTTCCTCGGTGCGGCCCGTGCCGCGCAGGTAGTTGACGCACTCTTCATCAATCGGGAAAAAGCCCATCGTAGCACCGTATTCAGGGGCCATATTGGCGATGGTGGCGCGGTCTGGCAGAGGCAGGATTTCTGCGCCAGGGCCGTAGAATTCAACGAATTTGCCGACCACCCCGTGCTTACGCAGCATCTGGGTGCAATGCAGGGCCAAATCTGTGGCGGTAACGCCTTCACGCAGGCTACCCGTGAGGTAAACACCCACGACTTCTGGGACCAGGAATGTGACAGGCTGGCCGAGCATGCCGGCCTCTGCCTCAATACCACCCACGCCCCAGGCGACGACGCCTAAACCGTTGATCATGGTGGTGTGGCTGTCTGTGCCGACGAGTGTGTCTGGGTAAAAGACGCCTTCTTTTTCCAGCACGCCTTTGGCCAGGTATTCCAGGTTCACTTGGTGGACAATGCCGATACCTGGAGGCACGACCTTGAAGGTATCAAAAGCCTGTTCACCCCATTTCAGGAATTCGTAACGCTCGCGGTTACGGTCAAATTCCAGTTCCAAGTTCAGATTCAGGGCTGCTTGGCTGCCTGCGAAGTCCACCTGCACACTGTGATCCACCACCAGATCCACAGGCACCAGGGGCTCGATCATTTTGGTGTTCTTGCCCATCTTTGCCACGGCGCTGCGCATGGCTGCAAGGTCAACCAAAAGAGGGACGCCGGTGAAGTCCTGAAGGACAATGCGGGCCACGGTGAAGGGGATTTCATAGTCACCTGGATTCTTGGCGTTCCAGTTCGCGAGGTTGGTCACGTCTTTCTCGGTGACCTTCTTACCGTCCATGTTACGCAGCAGGGACTCCAGCACGATGCGGATGGAAACTGGCAGTTTGGAGATTTTGCCTACGCCCTGTTTTTCGAGTTCAGGCAAAGAGAAATATTTTCCAGTGGATCCGGTTCCGGTGGTGAAAGTGCTGAGGGTATTCATCGGGTGGTTAACAGGGATAGCGAGAGGAGCAATAATGACACCAGATTTTTTGCAGCTTTTCAACAAACTCTCAAGCTGGAGTCTTGGAGAGTTGACGGAAGGTTACTATTC
>JAOZVT010000746.1 GCA_025869455.1 Prosthecobacter sp. | reverse complement strand
ACCCATCATCTCAATCGCCTCGGAAAGCGGCCCGCGCAAAACAATCTCCCGCGCGGGCACCTGTTCACCCTTACTTTCCACCATTGAAATCGGGTATTCATCCCGCCGCTCCCAGGCTTCCTTGACCGCCTGTTCCTGATCGGTTCTCAATCGTATATTGAGCTGGTACACGGTTTTGTCTGCGAACTCTTTGGGCGTCCAGCGGACCTCTTTGCCTGGGGCAATGGTGTGGATCAGATAAATCAACTCCTTGTCTTGTGGCGGAGGCAAGTAGTCTCGCGTTCCGATCTTGCTGAGGGTATAAACCGTCAAGCGTTCGCCTGGGGTCAGGACCGGGCCGTGAAGACTCCTCACAACTTCTACTGAATTTAAAAAAGTTCTCCCAGGCTCAGCCTGCTTGCCTATGAAGATGCAGCACGAAGCAAGCACATTAAAATCCAGTCTCGCCGAAGAAAGCCGCTCCTGAAATTTCAATTCATCGCCAGCCATTCTGAGGACGAGTTTATACCCTTCATCATAGTCGGCTAATGCCAGGGCGAAGATCGTTGGCTCCGTTTCCGCCGCTTTCGATGAATAGGTGAAACGGAGGCTCTCTCCAGAAACCGAGCCGTAGAGTACCTTCTGCACATCCACTTCATACTGCCGCTGGCCCTCCTTCTCTTCGATCTCCTTGCTAGTTCCTAGCACCACTAGGTCAACAGGCAGAACGGGCTCTTCGCCGAAGTATCCCTTTCTTTGCTCTTCACGGGTGATCGCCGGGCAAAAAACGATGGGAGCCTGTTGAACGGTCAGCGCCACTTCATCAGCAGCTTTACCCTGCGCCCATGCTGGGCTGCCAAATGCCCCCACAGTAAAAAGGCAGATCCATCCAACGTGAGTATTTAAGGTTTTCATTTTCATGACCGTCGGAGGTTACTCTAGTTGGATTTACAACAAGCCAGTCAATTCAAAACGCTGCCGACAGTCAAGTCACCATCTCAAAAGATGCTGGCATTCGCTTCGCGGCTACGCAGCTCGCGTGCAATCTACGGCCAAGCCCCCCGCGAGGGGAGCGTGGACACTCCTGTCCGCCTTCTCCCCATCGCGGCGCAGCCGCCATTTCAAGTGGATGCAGGAATTACTGCCTACAACCCGAAGGCCAATCGACCTTCGTCCTCTCTGAATCCCTCCCCAAGCCCAGCCCCAAAGGGGCGCAACAACAAAGCCCAGGGTGCCAGCCCTGGGTAATCACACGCGTCCAATCAGACCTCATCAAGCCCTGAAGGGGCGGGACACTACACGTCCGCTCGCCCCTCAACCTCACGCTAAGGAAAAAGGACGCGCTGAATCCCAAACTACACCCCAATCCCCAGCGCCACCACGGTGCCTTGCAACACCGCCGCGATCCGTACGGAATCGTGTACCGCCGCCTCGCTCACGCCATGTTGCACCAGCGTCGCCTCGTGCGCCTGAATGCACATGCCGCATCCGGCCAGGGCCGCGCAGGCCATGGACATGAGCTCAAAGGTGGCCTTGTCCGTCTTCGGCTGGCCCATGCGGAGCATGCGCAGGCGGGCAGGCATGGTCGTGTAGCTTTCCTTTTCCACCAGATGGCGGAACCGATAGTACACCGTGTTCATGCCCATGATAGAGGCAGAGGCTTTCGCGTCATCAATCACCGCTTCACCGATTCCGGCGGCCTGGGCATCAGCCAAGACGGCATCCCGCAGTTCAGGATTGTTGATGAAGTAGGCCGAGCTCAGGGCAATGCCCCAGACTTGATCTGAAGTGAGGTTTTCAGGTCTTAAAACGGCCTGGATATTCAGCCGCAGATCCTTGGCGGCTTCCGGCAACTTGTCGCGAAGGGCGTCAATTTGGGACATGGAAAATGGGGGGGAGTAGCGGGGCCGGATGGACCAGCCCCGCAGTGAAGTTTTCTGGAAACGTGGACTTAAACCTTCAGAGTCTCTTCACCCTTCTTCCAGTTGCAGGGGCACAATTCGTCAGACTGCACAGCGTCCAGCACACGCAGGGCTTCGTCCACGCTGCGGCCCACAGAGAGATTGTTCACGTTCACCCACTGGATGATGCCATTGGGGTCCACCAGGAAGCTCGCACGCAGGCAGACCTGCTCCACAGGGTCCAGGATGCCCAGATCGCTAGACAGCTTCTGCGCCGCGATGAGTGGATACTTCAGCGCCGACAGGTCTTCGCGGGACTGTTTCCAGGCCAGGTGGGAGAATTCATTGTCCGTAGAACCGCCGATCAACTGAGTGTCACGATCCGCGAAATCCCGGACTTTTTTGCCAAATTCCACGAGTTCAGTCGGGCAGACAAACGTGAAATCCTTCGGGTAAAACAGGAAGAACTTCCACTTGCCCGGGAAGGACTGGCTGGTGATTTCGGTAATGTCGTCATTGGTGACGCCATTGCACGCTTTGGAACGGAACTCAGGAAATGGATGACCGATGGTTAGCATGGGGAGGTTAAATATCTGAATGGGGGGTGGTAAGAAAAGCCATTGCCGTGGCAAAGGTGGCGAGACCCAAAGGGGATCTCTCCGAACCGTTGCCCACAGCCCAGCCGGCCATTCCCTAGCGGCTTTCCGGCCAACTTCAATCTCTTTGAGCCTGCCATTTTTGCGCTGCTGAAAAGAGTTTTGGGCACTTGGGCTAAGTCCACTTTGCCTTGCTTGCATGGGATCTCATACCCCGAATATTATTTACGGATGCCCATTTCCCTACACCTGCTTGTTCGCCCAAATTATCTCAGTTCTTTGGCATTCCCCTCATTCCAGCTTTTGGGGAAATGGGGATACGATGGGGATAAGGGATCCCCATCACAACTCCCTGTAAACCAACACCATGAATCCAAAAATCCCCAGATGGGGAAAATTTAAACGCATCCCCAAATCCCCACCGAAGTACTCCAGAGCTTTAGCTCGCCAAGATCTACCCCAGTCCATTCCTCATCCATTTCCTCAATCAAAACCCGGTGCGTTAAAGCTCAGGCGTACTTTTTCTCCCGCCCCAAAGGCCGAGATCTGGTTTTTCCTTCTCACCTCTCCCATTGACCCGCCGCGTTTCCTCGCCAAAACCTGAGGATAACCAAACCTGTCACCAGACCCTTGCACGCTAACACCTCCTCCGCGCCGCGTACAGAACGCGCAGTTTACCGCACGATCCCTGTCCGCGAACTTTCCGCTGACCAGCTTCTCGACTTGTCGAAGAAGATGAAACTGTCCTTGTCCAAAGCGGACATGCTGGCCGTGCAGCAGATCTTTAACGATGAAGGTCGTGAAGCCACCGACGTGGAGCTTGAGGTCATCGCTCAGACATGGTCAGAGCATTGCAAGCACCGCATTTTCAATGCCAGCATCTCCCACACCCTGGATGGTAAGGCCGAAGTGGTGGACAGCCTTTTCAAGACCTACATCCGCAGCGTCACGGAAAAGATCATGGCGGATAAGCCAGACTTCGTCCTCAGCGCCTTTGTAGATAACGCTGGCTTTGTGAAGCTGGACGAAAACCAGGCCGTCTGCCTGAAGGTGGAAACTCACAATCATCCGAGTGCTATCGAGCCTTATGCAGGGGCAAACACGGGACTCGGTGGAGTCATTCGTGACATCCTGGGGGCGGGTAAGGGTTCCAAGCCTGTCGCCTCCATTGATGTCTTCTGCTTCGGCCCCCCAGATACCAAGCAGGAAGACCTGAAAGCCAAGGACGTCATTCACCCTCTCGGCGTCATGCGTGGCGTCGTGCGCGGTGTGCGTGATTACGGCAACCGCATGGGCATCCCTACTGTCAATGGTGCCATCCAGTTTGACGATACCTTCATTTACAACCCCCTCGTATTCTGCGGAACGGCGGGCGTGATCCCGATCAAGGACATTGCCAAGGAAGTGAAGCCGGGGCATTTGCTCATCGCAGCCGGTGGCCGCACAGGTAAGGACGGTCTCAAAGGGGCCACCTTCTCCTCGGCTGAGCTCACCACCGACTCCCACGAAGAAGACCAGACCGCTGTTCAGATCGGCAACCCCATCGAAGAGAAAAAGGTGGCTGACTTTGTCCTCGCGGCTCGTGAAGCAGGCTTGATCGAATTCGTCACGGATTGCGGCGCGGGCGGTTTCTCCAGCGCGGCTGGGGAGATGCTCAGCGAAGTGGGCGGTGAAGTCTGGCTGGAAAATTGCCCCCTGAAAGAGCCTGGCCTGGAAAGCTGGCAGGTCTTCATTTCGGAGTCCCAGGAGCGCATGGTCATGGCGGTGGAAGAGCACAATCTTCCTGCCCTGCAAAAGATCGCCGATACCTGGCAGAGCGAGATGTTTGTTCTCGCGAAGGCCGATGGCAGCAAGCGCCTCAAGGTCTGGCATCATGGCGAATCCGTCTGTGATCTGCCCGTGGAAAAACTGCATGGCGCTCCACGTCGTGAGATGAAAGCCCACTGGCGTCAGCCTGCCGCTCTGCCGCCTAAAGTGGCCGTGCGTCCCGAGTCCTGGACTCAGGTGCTGAAGACCGTCATGGGAGATTTCTCCATCGTCTCTCGCGAGCCGATCATCCGTGAATACGATCACGAAGTGCAGGGCAATACCGTTCTCAAACCTCTGGCCGGTGCCAGCGGTGACGCGCCGCAAGACGGCTCCGTCATCCGGGTGGATGGTAGCAACCAGCTCGTCGCCCTCGCTTGCGCCTTGCTGCCAGAATGGGGCAAGACAGACCCACACGCCATGGGCCGCGCCTGTGTGGACGAGTGCGTCCGCCAGCTCGTCGCCATGGGAGCAAACCCAGAGCGCATCGCCATTCTGGACAACTTCTGCATGGGCAACCCTGACAGCGAAAAAGAGCTGGGTGCTCTGGTCGAATGTACCAAAGGCATGGCGGAGTCCGCTCTGGCTTATGGCGCTCCCTTCGTCTCCGGCAAAGACAGCTTCTACAACTACTTCATCACGGATGAAGGGCCTGTTTCCATTCCTGTCACACTCTTGGTTAGCGGCTTTGGTGTTGTCGAAGACGCCAGCCATGTCATCGGCTCCTCACTCCGTCGCGTCGGTAGTAAGCTCGCCATTTTGGGCAAAACCACCCCAGGTCTGCGCGGCAGCGTGTTTGCCAAGTACACCCAAGGCGCAGGCCTCAATGGTGCCCCAACTTGGAGCGAAACCGAAACCTGGGCCAACTACGGCAAGTACCACGAACTCGTCAAAAAAGGTGCCATCCTGGCCACACACGATCTCTCCGAAGGTGGCCTCGCCGTCGCCTTGGCTGAGTTCGCCTTCAGTGGCAAAGCCGGTGTCAAAGTCGAACTGGAAAACTTTCCTGCCACCAAGGACTGCACCACAGCGGAAATCCTCTTTGGAGAGACCCCTGGGCGTTTCCTCATCGAAGTCGCCCCAGAGCACGTCGCGGAAGTCCGCGCCGCTGGAGCCGTCTTCATTGGCGAAAGCACGGGCGAACGCTGGCTGCACGTCACTAACCGTGGCACCACCCTCATTGATGCCGCCATCGCCGACCTGAAGCCCATCTGGCAGAATGGTCTGGTGCAGTATTATTGATTTGCCCGGCAGGACTTGCCCACATCCCTTTGAACGTGTAAGATTGTACCAGTCATGACGGTTCAAATTCCAGACGACATCGCTGCTGCTCTTCGACTTCCTGAAGCTGAGCAGCAGGAGCGTGTGATATTGGAACTGGCCTGCGGTTTATATGCGGCGGGATTGCTGGCGGCAGGTAAGGCTGCTCAGCTTGCAGGGAAGTCCCGTTTGGCCTTTGGCGAAGAATTGACCCGCCGCAATATTTCGCGGCATTACACCGCGCAGGATCTCGCCACGGATTTGGCTTATGCAGGTATTTAGCAATACCTCTCCGCTATGCAATTTGGCGATGATCGGGCAGCTTTCTCTGTTGTGGCGATTTTATGCCCAAGTCACCATTCCCCAGGCTGTGTGGATGGAGTTGGAAGAGCTGGATCATGAGGTAGCGCGTGATTCTCTAGAAGATGCCAGATCTGCGGGCCTCA
>JAOZVT010000745.1 GCA_025869455.1 Prosthecobacter sp. | reverse complement strand
TCTAGCCAGCGCACCTGGTCCGCATACTGGAAAGTGGCGTTGCCAAATTGCAGGTAGGCTTCTGACAAACGAGGCCCTGCGATGAATGAGAAACTAGCCGCCAGCAGCAGCAAACCAAAAACGTGGTTCCGCCGCACCCAAAGCGTGGTGCCTTCTTTGCCTCGGTGCCATTGCGCGGCCAACCAACCCCAGAGCGCCCGGAGAGTGCTGATCAGAATAAAAATCGCCAACAGTGGCAGGATGCGATCTTCCGCCAGGTAAGCGAGGGCCGCGAACCCACCGACCAAGCCATAGACCCAAAGTGAGTTTCTTTGCAGAGCATACAGGCAGGCCAGCCAAGTCAGTAAAAAGAACAGATGAAACAGGGTAGCTCCCGTAAAAACAGAGATCGTACCCAAGAGCCCATGAAAGCCCACCAAGGTCACGCTCATGAGCGCGGCAGGCAGGGCGAAATGCCGCATGCAAACCATTCCCAGAACAAGGATGCAGGCCAGCGTCAACCCCACACGGAACCACGCCGTGACTTGAAGCGATGCCGAGAGGTCATCTTCATGCAACATCCAGGCAGCCACCCAGGGCCACAGCGGTTGGGCCAGACCATCAGTCCGGTGGGGAGCCAGTTTTTTAAGCGGTTCAGAAAAGCTTTCGCTGAAATCTAGCTGCAAATCTTTCCAGGTTTCACGTGTCAGGGCCAAGTGCCTCACCTCCAGGGCGTTGAGCGGGATTTTTGTCCCCTCATAAATGCTTTGACGGGCTAGTTTTACGTAAGCGGTCACCATGCCTCCCATGATGAGGGCAAAAAGCAGCCAGCGTAACCAGGGGTGAAGGCTGGAAGCGGGAGCGGTGACCATGAAGAGAGTAACCTTTTATGCCACGTGCTGACAGTTTGTGGCAAAGAGAAAAGTCACAGTCTTGCCTTAGATTCCCACTTAATCCGCCTACATTTTACTTTCCAGCGGGTTCCGCTCTCGGCACCTGATCCAGAGGCACCCCAAAGCGGAGTGTTTCTTCCATGATGCGGGACCGTTTGGCTTCTATGTTATTCGGGCTGTCCAGATGGGCGGTGGAATTGATGATTTTCGGTTGAATGAAGATCAGCAGTTCATCACGAGAGGTGGTTTTCTCCGTTGTGCCAAAGAGATGTTTCAAGACAGGAATCCGACGTAGGAAGATGCCTCCGCGCTCGCTGTTCCCCGTTCGTTCAGTGATGAGTCCACCCAGAACGACAGTGGCTCCATCACGCACGGTGACGGTTGTCAGCAGTTCTTGCGTACTGATGGTCGGTACCGTGTTGCCTGAAATGGTTTGTTCACCCACGATGTTGTCATTCACTTGGGCGATTCGCAGCGTGACTTCATTGTCATTGTTGATCAAAGGCACCACTTCCAGTTTTAGGACCACATCCCGGTAGTCAATGCTGGCGCTCGTGGAGGCGATGTTATTGATCCCGGCGTTGGACAGGATATTGACGGGAACGGCAATGCGTTGGCCACTTGAAATAACAGCTTTGCCATTGTTCGTCGTGTACATGCTGGGACTGGACAGCACTTTGAAGTTCTTATTTCCTTCCAGCAGATTCACATACCGACTCAGGGACCCGAGCTGGCCATAGAAGCTCATCGATCCAGCGCCGAAGTGTTCCATGTTAAACGGAATGTCCAGAGCTCCCGCCACAGTAGTGGAGCCTGTGGCATTGGTGACATTCTTCTGACGAAGGGTGAAATCATCCAGCAGATTCAGGAAATCGAACCCGTAGTTAAAGTCTCCTCCCAGATTCAACTGGCCAATGATGGTGCTAATGTACACCTGCTGTGGCCGCACATCCATTTCTTGAATGAGCTGATCAATCACCGCGATGTGTTCTGGCGAGCCACTGACGACGAGGCTGTTCGATTGAGGATCTGCAATGAGCAGCGTTTTCCCCACCACCAGAGATTCAGGGGCCGAAATGGCATCAGGGTCGTCCAGCAGACTGCGTTCGGTGCGGCTATTTTGACCATTGCTGCCAAACCCAGCCTGACCGTAGTCATTGTTGTAACCACTGTTTTCCCGTGCCGAATCTGTTGAAGGTGTATTCGAACTGGCACTGGGGCGCCGGCTACTGCTGCCGCGTGTTCCTCCCCCTGAGGACACCGCGCCACTTTCGCTTTGGATGTCGGTGTCTTTGGCCAGAGCATTGTATGCCACAGGCAGAAAGTCCCCCACATCCAGGTAGGCCAGCTTGCGCTTGAGAAAAGTCACGTTGCCTGCCTGCTGATCCAGCTTTTCCACCAATCCGCGAATGTACGTGATGTCCACGGGCCGGGCGATCACCAAAATGCTGTTCGTGCGCCGATGTGGAATGACCTTCACCTTGGCGACGCTTGGATTCGTGTTGGCCGTATTGGCGATGCCCATGGGATTCACCGCCGGTGCGCGGGCTCCATTGGCCTGCACTGCGGGTGGAGCCGGTGCCGTTTGAGTAGCGGCAGAATCGGTCTTTTCCTCCTCCGCATAAATTTCATTGATGATCTCGGCAATGCTCTCGGCATCACTGCGCTCCAGCTGGATCATCTCATTGGCGATCTCTGCTGGCGGGACGTCGATAACCTGTGCGATCTCATAGATGCTGCGGATGGTGGTACTGTTTTCCGTGATGATCAGAGCCGCCGCATTTTTCATGGGCATGATGGCTCCATAGCTATGAAGTTTGATCACCTGTTGAAATGCCTTGGACGCTTCATCGGGGGAGATATGCTCCAGCGGCATCACAAAGTGGCATAACTCTTCGTTGTCCGGCAGGTCTTTGATCGAGTTATAGACCTTCAGGCCTTCTGGCGTTGGGCTCTTGCCGCCACTGTGGTGGATCAGCTTCACCGTCGTGTCATTCACCGGGATGATGGCATAACCATTCAGCAAAAGTGTGGCCTCGATAAACGCCACAGCCTCACGGCGGGTCAAGGGCTCAGGCGCGATGATGCGTAAGGGCTCGCCCTGCAAAGCAGAGTCCAGAATGATCTTTTTGCCAGTGATCTGGGTGTAAAAAGGAATGATCGCCTGCACCGGAGTGCTGGGGAAATTCACCTTGATGGTTGCGCTGTCATTGTCCAAAACGCTCGGTTGAGCGTAGCATCTGGCTAGGATCAAGGCCCCCAAAGCCAAAGCTATCAGCAGCCGTTTAGAGGCCAGCCGAGGTGAGAAATGATCTGATGAAACAGCCATAAGGTTACCAAAACTACATCTATTATATTTTCCATAGTGTTAAAGGCAATGAAATTGTTTGTTTTTGTTAAAAATCAAACATTCCGGGCTACACCAGAATCCATCTTTGTGACGCAGCAAGTCAGCTTATTTGCCCAGCCAATCCTGCAGATCTGTAATCCCCGTGGAAAAAAAGGCAGCTAACTCACGCGCGATGGGGGTGGCCTCTTTCCACACCCACCAGACTAGACTGGCACACAGTAGCCCATTGAGGACGAGCATGCCTGAAACCACAGGCTCGATCCAGCGTGGCCAGCACAGCAAATAACCCTTCGCATCCGTTTTCCCTGAATAAATACGATCTTGAAACACGCAGATCGCTCCTTTCCAAAGCAATGGGGGGAAAAGAAAAAAACCAACGATCAAGCGCATGAGGATCACACTACCTCGGCGATTTTCAGGCACCTTTGTATAATCGCGATAGCGTGCCGTGCGGCGGCGGGTGGTGATATCACGCGCCGTAGCAGGGTCAGTGGACTGAAATTCCTCCAGAGACCGTAAGGGCGTCCACTCCGTGCTTCCTTCCCGTCTCACGAGATCACTGTCTCTCATGGAACCATAAGCCAAATAGCTGAACAGATCATCAAGGCTGCAGGGGCCGACGACCTTTTGACCTTTTGAGATGTAGTAATTTGCTTCCAAGGCAGTAGGGTTAGTTGAGTAACGATGTAAGTTCGTTAGCAACTCCCGCGCCTGTCAAGGGGCTAGACTTAATTTTTACGCTTTATCTTTGATGTGCGCCCAGCAATGCACATGAGGGTCTCCCCGGAAATACCAGATCATGGAAGGACCCTCAATCTGCCAAACATCCCACACTTGGTCATGGCCCAAATCTTGGTTTTTGTAGAAAGCCATGTGCAGGTGGTCAAATCCAGCCGCCTCAATGTATTTGAGAGACTCCTGTGCATCCTCCTTGCGGAAGGGGGCCAGAAGATCACCAATCACCTGTCGTACCAGCCCTTTTTGATCTGCCGTGAGTTCCGTCATGGGAATCCCGTCTAATCCCGCCAAGCTTCCCGTCAGCTTCACGGTTTCGTTTCCTGCCTCTTCGCGGGAGTCACCAAGCAGCGCCATCTCACGCTGCTGGCCACTTAAAGCTTGGAAAACTTCATTGGCCCGTTTGGCCTGAAACCAATAGGCATTTCCAGGGTGATCTGGCTTCTCGTAGAAACCTTTGGCCGCATGTCCGTAAAAGATAGGTCCGCCAAAAGCAGTGCCCGCTTCACTGTCACCATCGCAGCGCCGGGTGCAGTGTCGCCCTGTCAGTACAAACTCAAACTTGCCACTACCTGGAGCACCAAACAGTGCGATCGAAGAACTAGCAAAGCCACCGTCACTCTTATTGTCCTGATCAAATTGCCGCCACACTTCCTTCTTATACTCATCGCTGTGCAAGCCATCAAAAATCTGGCGGACGAGATCTTGCTGGTCCGGTTTTAGGACATCGCGCAGCTTTTCCGGGGTGATGTGCCAATTGTTATCCACCTTCAGACGGCGTGGATCATCCCAACCAAAGCAGATCAATCGTTTCTGTTTCTCCTTTAAACTACCGTAAAGTTGCTGAACCAAGGTTTCAGAACGCGGGGAGGTAGTATCTGTAGCCAAGCTTGACGCAGTGGCTAAACCCGCCATAGCCGCTTGACCACTGCGGAGAATAAACTGACGGCGTGAAAGAGAGTCTGCATTCATAGTGGCAATATTGAAACGTAACAAAAGCCGCCTGCTTTGAGATAATGCTGCACAATCTTTCTTGAGAAGGCCACACACCAGCGCTGATTGCCACTAAATGAACGGAATAGACTCAGATCAGCCGAAACCAGCGGCTCCTACCACGAATCTCGAAGCCAATGATCAATCTCTGGGTGCCCTGCTAGAAGCAGAGACCACCAAATCGATGGGGCGTGAAAACAGGCGTATCCTGGTTCTCGTCATCGTCTTTGCCTTATTCATGCTGTTGGCTCACTTCACCCCGTTGAAGGCCTGGGTCACCAACGTCCAAGTCTGGAAGGAATTTGTCGATAAACTGGGCTGGGTCGCTCACGGCAGCTTCCTTCTCACCTGCGCCGCCGCCGTCATGATTGGTCTGCCTCGCCTGCCATTGTGCGCTGGTGCTGGGCTCATTTTTGGTTTTGTCGAAGGCATGGGACTCTCCCTGCTAGGCTCCACATTAGGATCATACGGCGCTTTTTTGATGACCCGTGCTGGGGCGCGCCATGCGGTGCTGGCGCGCGCAGAGCGCTGGCCCTGGCTGAAGAAGATGCTGGAGAAGCCTTCCTGGCTAAAAGTCTTTTGGGTCAGGCAAATGATGCTTCCAGGACTCGTACTGAATGTGCTGTTAGGCGTCACGGAAGTGGCGCATTCCACCTTCTTCATGGGCACCTTGACTGGCTACCTGCCCCTGAACATCGCCTTCACATTAGTAGGCAGCGGGCTGGGCAAAGGATCTCTGGCCCAATCACTCACTCAATTGTTAGGCGCTTTAGCCGTGGTGAATGTGGTTGGATGGCTAGTTTGGCGCTTCAGCCAAAAGGCAAAGAGCTTATAATCAATATTGGTTAGTCAAAAAGAGGTCCAAAAGGACCTTTTTAGAGAAGTTTGGCCAAAAATGGGAAAACACGGCCTCACAAAAGTCACAGAACACCAAAAACAGCCGTTTTTGGGCAAAAAAGGGGTCAAAAGACCTGGGAGGTGTAAAAAAACCTGCAAAAAAGAGCAGAAAGGAGTTGCAGGGATTCTGGGATACGGCAT
>JAOZVT010000744.1 GCA_025869455.1 Prosthecobacter sp. | reverse complement strand
GGGAACTGCCCCAAAACTGGCCCCAAAGCATTTTCCTTGCCGAACACTATTGGCAAGATGCCTGTGCTCCATGCCCTGGCGGGTTCCTAAATCTGTGAGGGGTGATGAAACTGAATGGCGGCAATTTTGTCTGCCATGTCATGGCTGGCGCAGAAGGCGAGTTCGGCGCTGGCGGCACGGCTAAGGCGGGCGCGGAAGGTGACCACTTCTCCCATGCTGTGACCATCCACAAAAGCTTCCACGGGGCGGTGGTCGGGGTCCAGGCTGTGGATTTCGACAAAGCTATCAATGGAAAGTAAGGCACTGCGCCAGTGGGCGGGCTCCATGACGTTGGATCCCACCAGCAGCCAAGCGGGGGTATCGGCTAAAAGCGGGCTGGCACCCATGCTGCGAGCATAGGCCGTGGAGCCAGCCGCTGTGGCGACGAGGGCACCATCACTGACCAGTTTGGGAATGCGTTCGACGCCGTTGACGATGATTTGCAGCCAGGAACTCTGACTGGTGGAGCGCTCTAGCCAGGCATCATTGAACCCATAAGCGGTCTGAACGCGTCCTTCGCGGTCGATCGCTTCCAGATAGAGCATGGGCATCTGGCGCAAGATGACATCCGACGGTGGGAAAGGGCAGCCCAGAGCCTGCTCAGGGGCATTCATGAGGAAGCCTAGATGTCCGGCATTGATGCCGAAGAAGGGCAGGCGCTCACGCCAGCGTTCACGGATGCAGCGCAGCATGGCTCCATCCCCACCGAGGACGGTGATGAAGCCGGGTTTGTCATCCGTACCAGGGCCGATTTGTTCCAGCCAGCTTTGCGCCTTAGCATTGTGGGTGTCTGCCTGGATGGAGTAAGTCTGGTCACTCAGGCTCTGGTGCGCCCAGGTGCCGGGATTGGGGGCACGATAGAGGCCATAGCGCTCAATGTAAGCCTGGGCGCGTGGAGCCAGTAAACCTCCGACAGATTGGCCCCGGCTGAGGTGGTCGCGAATGAGGGTGCTGGAGCCGTGCTCCTCAATCTCAAAGGTGATGGCGTTTGGCGGTAGATCCGCCTTATCCATGACATAACCTGGACGTGTCAGGACGGCAAAATGGGCGTTTTGCCAAAGCTCCGCGCCGTTTTCCCAGGTGCGCTGAATGAGTGATCGGCCAGCGGAACCTCCCGCCACGAGATCTCCCCCGACGACATGCCAGACTTCTCCCTCGGGCTCGTAGCGTTTTTGCAGGGCATGATTTCGGGTGAAGGTGGACTGCTCCAGATCAAAGAGATCCACGGTGACTCCCGGCATGTCCCCAAAGGTAAGATCTGCCAGAGCAGCCCGATAAACAGCAGGGATGGAACCCGTGACCGGTTTGTCAGGGCGAGGGCCGCAGGGGATGATGCGCACTTCATCAAATTCCCGCGCGAGTCGCTGAGCGATCACACGGTGATGCAGGCCAGGGGGATTGAAGCTTCCTCCAAAGAGGGCAATGCGCTGGGGCATGCTTCATGGTGGCTGCATCGACCACGAATGGCAAGCAAGGCGTGAGGTTTTCTGCGCAATGGAGAGACTCAATCGCCAAAATAGGGTGAGCACTGCCCAAAAGACGAGATGCAGTATTCCATGTGCAGTGGCAGAAAAACTGAATACTTAATACCAGACTCTGCTTACTGAATACCGACCCATGTCCGAGAACGCCACAGCCACCGCGACCATTACCAACATTGCTGCCTATCAATTCGCCACGTTGACGGACTTAAAGTCATTGCGTGAGCACCTGATCAGCCTTTGCAAAGGGTGGGGACTGAAAGGGACGATTTTGCTGAGCACGGAAGGCATCAATCTTTTCGTGGCGGGACTCAGACCAGAAATAGATCTGCTGCTAGCAGAGCTGCGCAGCATTGAGGGACTGGAAACGCTGACTCCTAAATTCAGTGAAAGCGCGGAACAACCTTTCCGCCGCATGCTGGTACGCATCAAGAAGGAGATCATTGCCTTTGGTGTGGAAGGCATTGAGCCTGCAAAATACACCTCGCCAAGGATCGAAGCGAAGACGCTGAAACAATGGCTGGATGAAGGCCGCCCGGTGACCTTGCTGGACACACGCAATGATTACGAAGTGAAATTGGGCACTTTTAAAGGGGCTCATGTCATTGGCGTGGACCATTTCCGTGATTTCCCTGAGGCGGTGCGCAAACTGCCGGAAGAGCTGAAGAACCAGCCCATCGTCACTTTTTGCACGGGCGGGATTCGCTGTGAAAAAGCGGCTCCTTTCATGGAGCGGGAAGGCTTTCAGCAGGTTTGGCAGCTCGAAGGAGGCATCCTGAAGTATTTCGAAGAAGTCGGCGGAGCACATTATGATGGCGAATGCTTCGTCTTTGACCAGCGCGTGGGCGTGGACCCTGCTTTGTCAGAAACGGAGGCTACCCAGTGCTTTATGTGCCAGTCGCCGCTCTCAGAGGATGACCAGAAGGATGTCCGCTTTGTGGAGCATGTGTCCTGCCCGTATTGTTTCAAAACGACGGAACAGCAGATGCAGGAAAACATGGCTAAACGTCATGCAGCGATCCAGCGCGTCGTCACGCCTCTTCCTGGAAGTGCAGCTTATGATCACCAGCAGCCGCTGAATGTGCCCAGGGCCTGTGATGGTATGACATTGCTAGAGACGCTGGTGACCATTTTACCCCATGTGCCACGCACGGAGTTGCTGATGCGTTTTGAAAACCAGCGTATCTTGGACCGGGATGAGCGTCCGGTGCTACCACAGCAGATCGTGCGGGCAGGGGAGCGCTATTTGCGTTTGCTACCTGGAATGGTGGAGCCTGATGTGAATGCTGACATCCGCTTGCTGCATGAAGATGAGGCGGTGGTGGTTCTGGAAAAGCCTGCTCCTTTGCCCATGCATGCAGGCGGTAGGTTCAACAGAAACACTCTGGATTACATCCTGCATGAGGTGTATTTGCCCCAGAAGCCGCGCCCATGCCATCGGCTGGATGCGAACACGACAGGCTTGGTCGTGGTGGCACGCACGCGCCACTTTGCAGGTCTCGTGCAGCCGCAGTTTTCCCGTGGAGAGGTGGAAAAAGTGTATCTCGCACGGGTGCAGGGACATCCTGAGAAGGACGCTTTCTTTTCAGACGCACCCATCAGCGATGTGCCAGGGGCGCTGGGCAGTCGGGACGTGGATGAAGACAACGGACGCGAGGCGCGGACGGAGTTTCGCGTGATTCGGCGGGATGCCGATGGCACGGCCCTGGTGGAGGCACGCCCGATCACGGGACGGACCAATCAGATCCGCATCCATCTCTGGCAGCTCGGTTTTCCTATCGTGGGTGATCCGGTCTATCTTCCGGGGGCCGCTGTCGGGGATACGCAAACTTTGGATGTGGAGGCAGCACCCCTGTGTCTGCATGCTTGGAAGGTCAGTTTTATCCATCCGATGTCCAAGGAGCGAGTTCGGTTTGAGACAAAACTGCCGAGTTGGGCGTGATTTTTGGGCCTGAGGCTCGCGCGGGGAACCTAGTGCAGATGCTTAATACCTGGCTTGATGGCTAAACATCAGGGGAGGTAAAAGGTTCGGTTTTATTTAATTCTTGCTTTTTATGGTAAAAACCATAATTATTGAACTGAATCAGAATCGAATCCGTCTGCACTCGTACCCCTCTCCATGATGCCACTCATCCAGCAAATCCTTGCCGAAGCAGGATGTGCCGACAGCACTGCCGTCCAGCAGGCTGTGGAGGAGGCATGCTATAACCAGGCCTCGTTTGTGGAGTCGGTTCTGGACTGTGAAGGCGTGCGGGAAAAAGACTTCTTGATGGCGCTGGCACGCACGCTTTCGCTTCCCTGGTGGGAAGGCAATGCCGATCAGTCAAGTGAAATGGGCCTGCGCAGGCATCTGCCCGCTGAAATTGCGCTGAGGCATCGCCTTTTACCCATTGCCATGGAGGAAAGGGGGCTGGGTGAAGAAGGGAGTCACGCGGCATTGCACATCGCGACTTTTGACCCGCTGAATTTGGTGACCCATCAGAGGGTGGCCTCGGCCCTCAACTGCCCGGTGATCTGGCATGTGGGCCAACGCACACGCATCGTGGAAGGGATTCAGAAACTCTACGGCTTAGGCGCGGATACCTTTGAGAAGATCCTGCGCGGACGCGCGGACTGGGGCGCTGAAGAGCTGGGGGATGAAGTCACTGTTTTGGATGAACCTGAGGATGAAGAGGCCAGTGTGGTGCGCTTTGTGAATCAGATCATCCG
Organism: Prosthecobacter sp.; assembly: GCA_025869455.1. GTDB lineage: Bacteria > Verrucomicrobiota > Verrucomicrobiia > Verrucomicrobiales > Verrucomicrobiaceae > Prosthecobacter. The sequence continues at coordinate 1,778 of JAOZVT010000744.1, read as the reverse complement.
CCGGGGCCTTGAACAACGGGCCACGGACATTCATGTGGAGCCGCAGCAGGATCGCCTGCGCATTCGCTATCGCATTGATGGGCGCTTGGAAGAACTGGCTGTGCCAGAGAACATCAAGTCCCTGCAAGCGAGCGTGATCGCGCGTCTGAAGATCATGGCGCGGCTGGACATTGCGGAGAAACGTCTGCCGCAGGATGGTCGTATCAACCTGGAGCTGGACGGCCTGCCCATTGACGTGCGTGTGGCTACGATCCCGAGTGTGGAGGGGGAGAGCATCTCTCTGCGTCTGCTTTCTCAGCAGGCGATGACGATTAACCGTCTCGGCCTAACCGATACCGTGAAACCGGTGGTGGATGAATTGCTGAAACTGCCGAATGGGATCATCTTGATCACAGGGCCGACGGGCAGTGGTAAGAGCACCACTTTGTATGCCTTCCTGAGTGAGATGAACCAAACGCATCGGCGCATTGTAACCATTGAAGATCCGGTGGAATACAAGATGCCGGGCATGGTGCAAATTGCTGTAAAGCCTGAGATTGGCCTCACCTTTGCCACTGGTTTGCGGAGCATCCTGCGTGGTGATCCGAACGTGGTCATGGTGGGGGAAATGCGAGATCTGGAGACAACTGAAATCGCTATCCGTGCGGCTTTAACTGGGCATTTGGTGTTTAGCACCCTGCACACGAATGATGCCATTGGTGGCATCTCGCGTCTGGTGGATATGGGTGTGGAGCCTTTCCTGGTGAGCAGTGCGGTGCGTGCTTTTTTTGGACAACGTTTGGTTAGGAAATTGTGTTCGCTCTGCAAAGCCCCGGCCAACGTGGAGCGTGAGTACTTGCAAAGCATTGGCTTTCCCATGAACGTTTCTGGGCAGATCATGCGGGCCGTCGGCTGCGAAGCCTGCCGGAACAGCGGCTACCAAGGGCGCTTGAGCATTTATGAAGCGGTGCTGATGACCAATGCGCTTCAGCATTTGATCAATACGCGGGCTCATCCGGCTGAGTTTCATAAGCAGGCGCTCAGAGATGGCTACATGCCGATGCGCAATTACGGTTTTCAAAAGGTGCTCATTGGCGAGACGACGATTGAGGAAGTCCTCAGTGTGACGGCTGCTGAACGAGAGCCGGAACTCTTGCTGAGAGGAAAGACGAACCCCTTGATGGAGGCGGCCTGATGAGGCTGCGACCCACCGCTATCAACTAACACTCTAAACTCATATGCCTACCTTCGCTTACAGTGCCCACAGCCCTTCCGGTGTCATTACCGGGGAGTTGCTGGCGGCTGATCGGGCGGAGGCGATGAGTTTGTTAGGCAAGAAAAGACTGCAACCTTTTAAGCTGGAACAGGCAGGCGGGAGTGTCGTGCGTGAAACGCGTGTGACGGATGCCAAAGGAGCAACCTCGGGTCCCATCCGCCTGAAGCTGGGACAGGTGGTTTTGTTCACAGAAGAACTTTCAGATCTGCTAGGCGCGGGCATTCAGCTTGAACCTGCTTTAGCCACGATGGAGCGTCGGCGTGAATTGTCGGGAGTGAAAACTTTGGCTACCGCTTTGCGTGCGAAGGTGCGGGATGGCATGCCCTTTTCCAAGGCCATTGCGGCAACGAGCCCAAGCTTCGGCAATCTATTCTGCTCACTGGCTGCGGCGGGGGAGGCCAGTGGTTCGCTGCCCTCCATTTTGAAGCGCCAGGTGGAGTATTTACGTTCCTTGGCAGCGTTGCGTAGCAAGGTGGCATTTGCCCTTATCTATCAGCTTTCCTGGTGGCGGCAGCGGTTTCTG
>JAOZVT010000743.1 GCA_025869455.1 Prosthecobacter sp. | reverse complement strand
CTAGCCCTGGGCTACCGCTACTACTACCCCGGCTACGCCACCCTGGAGCCCAGCCTGTACGATTATAAAAAGCAGCTCCATGCCCTGGAGATGCTGGACTGGGAGGTCGGAGCCTGGGTGGAACAGCCCAGATACATTCCTGGGCAAACGCATTGACGGAGTTCGTTGGGAAAGCACGGTCGTTTGCATAAGGTGGCAGACTTTTCAGCAGCCACCTACCGCCCCTCACCCTGGTATTACGCTTCGCGGCTGGGCAGCCCTTGCGCCACGAACTGTCATCGGTACAAAGCCCCCTGCAAATCCTCCCCGCATTTCCCCCAAGATATACTCCTGGACGATAATTGTAATTTGTAATCAGCCTCGTCTTCCGCTTCAATAGCCCCCGTGGAATCTTCGACGACTGTACCAGGCCCCGCCAGCCGCCGCTACGACTGCCCGCAATGCGGGGCACCGGTCGAGTTTCGTTCATCCATCAGCCTCTCCTCCGTGTGCGGGCACTGCCGCTCCATCGTGGTACGGCGGGATTTTCAGGTGGAAACCTTTGGCCAAATGGCCGAGCTGCCACCAGATCTTTCCCCGCTGCAAATCGGCACCAAAGGGCTCTGGCAGGGACGCGCCTTCACCCTGATCGGCCGCCTGCGCATGCACTATGGCGATGGCGCATGGACGGAATGGTGCGCGGATTTTGGCCAAGGCACCCAGGGCTGGGTGGCGGAAGTCATGGGCTTTTACATGGTCAGCTTTGCCCATCAGGTGAAGCTCCCCTACGTGGATGAAAAGTTCCCCGCAGGTCACGTGCTCAACATCGGCGATTTCGCCTGGCGCATCGTGGATGTCAAAGAAGGGCGCTGTGTCGCGGCGGAGGGGGAACTGCCCATGGTGGCTCCCCCCGGCTGGACACGCACCAGCGTGGACCTGACCGGGCCTAACGGAGAGTTTGGCAGCATCGAGATCACCGACACTGAAAATGAATTTTTCGCGGGTGAATACGCGGAGTTTGCCGACCTGAATTTCACGGAACTGCGCAAGGTCCCCGGCTGGGACATGGAGGCGGAAATCACCCGCCAGCAAAGCGCCGCCATGAACTGCCCTAGCTGCGGCGCGCCCGTGAATCTGCGGGCCGAAGGCCAGGCCATGTCCGCCGTGTGCGGCTCCTGCGCCAGCATCCTAGACACCAGTACGCCAGATCTGAAAGAGATCGGCAAAGTGGCGCAAACAACGCTGAAAATCCAGCCCCTGCTGGAGATCGGCACGCGGGGCGTCTTGCGCCATGAAACGTGGGAAATCGTCGGCTTCATGCGCCGGAATGACCGCTGGTGTGCCTGGGACGAGTACCTTTTATTCAATCCCTGGTTAGGCTTCCGATTCCTCGTCACCTTCAAAGGGCACTGGAGTCTCGTACGCATCCTCCCCGGACACGTCACGGAGAGCCAGTGGCAGGGACAAACCTTCAAGGTCTTTGCCCATGAAGAAGCCATCACCTCAGATGTACTGGGTGAGTTTTACTGGCGTGTGAAGAATGGTGAACGCGCCATCCTGACGGACTTCATCTCGCCGCCGTTCATCCTTTCCAAAGAAGAACTGCCGGGGCTGAATGAGATCACTTGGTCAGGCGGAGAGTATGTGGACTCCCAGGAAGTGCAGGAGGCCTTTGTCCCCAAAGGACGCACGCTACCACCGCCCAGTGGCGTGTACCTGAACCAGCCAAACCCAGTGAACAAACGCTGGCAGGAAGTGCGCACCACCTTTGTCTTTACCCTCATCGCCTACATCATCATCCAGGTCCTCTTCATGGGCTGGGGGATCCAGCGGCACATCAGCAATACCGGGGTGACCTATGACAGTCAAAAGCCGAGTGAGGTGCTGGTGACGGAGCCCTTCCGCCTGGAAGGTAGCTCCGCCCCGCTGCACATCACCGCCACCGGACTGCTGCTCACGGATACCTATTTAGGCCTGAAAGGTAACCTGGTAGAGTCCACCACCCAGCAGACCTTCCCCGTGGCCTTTCCGCTGGCAAACTACACCACGGATCCCGATGCCACGCGCCAAAAAGTCACCCTGCCCGCCATCCCTGCGGGCGAGTATTACCTGCGCCTAACCCCTGATGCTACGGCCACCCTGCCCAATGCCACGGTGAGTTTCACCATCGAACGCGGCGGCCTATTTTGGTCAAACTTTTGGATAGGCTTCCTCATCATCTGCCTCTGGCCGCTGTGGCTGATGTTGAGCTCCAGCAGCTTTGAAAAACGCCGCTGGTATGAAAGCGATTTCACCCCCTACGGAGGCGTAAAAGACGACGACTGATGAAACACCCCATTTACACCGCCCTGAGCCTGCTTTCCTGCGCCTACCTCGTCACTTCCAATGCGCGTGGCTGGTCCTTCATTCAAAGCAGTGCCAACCGTTCCGCCCTCTCCAGCACCGCGTATCGCTACCGCCCTGCCATCATCAGCAGCGGCAGCAGTTGGTCATCCGGCGGCGGCTTTCACAAGTAAGGTCAGCCCACACCACGCCCCGTTTATTTAACTTTCTGTTAGGCAATCAACCATCAACCCACCCGTCATTATGGACATCGCCATTCTCATCAACTCCATCGTCTATGCCCTGCTGGGCATCATCATCTTCATCGCCGGATTCATCATCGTGGACAAGCTGACGCCCTATGATCTGTGGAAGCAGCTTGTGGAGGAAAAGAACGTCGCCTTGGCTGTCGTCGTAGGTGCCGCAGCTCTGGGCATCTGCCTGATCATTGCAGCGGCCATTCATTGATGAACGCCCGCCCCTGGCTCCTGCTCCTCTCCGTCTTTGCCATCGCCACCTGCGGGCTGGTGTATGAGTTGATCGCAGGCACGCTTGCCTCCTACCTGCTGGGGGACTCCGTCACTCAGTTTTCCACCATCATCGGGGTCTATCTGTTTGCCATGGGCGTGGGGTCTTACCTCTCCCGCTTTGTCACGGGAAACTTGGTCAGCACCTTCATCCGCGTGGAGTTTCTGATCGCCCTCATCGGCGGTTGCTCAGCCTCCATCTTGTTTCTCATCTTTGGCTGGACCGTCTCCTTTCGCATCCCGCTGTACAGCCTCGTCTTTCTCATCGGCTGCTTTGTCGGCCTAGAGATTCCGCTGCTGCTGCGCATCCTGGAGGGACGCTTTGCTTTCAAAGATCTCGTGTCGAATGTCTTCAGCTTTGACTACATCGGCGCGTTGTTAGCCTCTTTGTTATTCCCGCTGGTGCTGGTGCCACGTCTAGGACTGGTGAAATCCGCCTTTTTGTTTGGCCTCATCAATGCCTCCGTAGGCCTGCTAGCCCTGCTGATGCTGAAGGCGGAAATCCCACGACTGCGCACGCTGTGGGCCACTGGACTGGGAGTCATGGCCATCCTCATCGCAGGCATGATCAATGGCAACGCCATCACCAAGCTGGGTGAATACGCCGCCTTTCCTGACCCCGTGATCTACGCGGATGCCACCCCGTATCAGCGCATAGTCCTCACCAAAAAGAAGGACGAACTGCGGCTCTACCTGAACAGCAATCTCCAGTTCAGCAGCAAGGATGAATACCGCTATCACGAGGCCCTGGTTCACCCCGGACTGTCCCGCCTACCGCAGGCCAAACGCGTGCTCATTTTAGGCGGTGGCGATGGCCTGGCTGCGCGTGAAGTGCTGCGTTACCCACGTGTCAGCAGCCTGACCCTGGTGGATCTAGACCCCGCCATGACCCAGCTTTTTTCCACCAATCCCATGCTGCGTCAGCAGAATGCGGACTCGCTGGAATCCCCCCGCCTGAAGGTGGAAAATGCCGATGCCTTTGCCTGGCTGAATCAAACACATGAGCCCTTTGACTTCATCATCCTCGACTTCCCCGACCCCTCCAATTTCTCCCTGGGCAAGCTCTACACCACCACCTTTTATCAACGCCTGCTGAAGGTGCTGAAACCGGAGGGTGCCATGGTCGTACAAACCACCTCCCCCTACGTCGCCCGCCAATCCTTCTGGTGCGTGGATGCCACCCTGCGTGCCTGCGGTTTGCAAACCGAGCCGTATCACGCCCTCGTCCCCAGCTTTGGTGAATGGGGTTTCATCCTCGCCTCCCAGACACCCCTCAGCGGCCCCGCCGTACTGCCCGAAGGCCTGAAATTCATCACCGAAGAAGGCCTCACCCAACTCCCCCAATTCCCCCCCGACATGACCCGCGTGGACACCGAAGTGAACCGCCTGAATAACCAAGCCCTCGTCCGCTACTTCGAAGAAGAATGGGCCCGGTGATAGGCTCCCCATGGAGCGCACGCGTCTCGCCGCGAAATTTGCTTCAGGAAGCTGCCCTCGGTCTCTTTGTTGACTGCCGGCTGAACAAAAATTCGCAACCCGCCCCGACAATCTGCATGGCTCCCAAAACATAGCCCCATTGGTATTGTTTGTTGACCGGGCACTCCACTTCGGTTCCTCGCATTGTCCACATCCGCCGCGTGACTGGTGCTAGATCGTAGCGCCTCATCGTGGAGGCGGTCAAGCTCGGCGGCTGCATCCGGGCGCACTGGGCCATTGAGAATCAGTGGCACCACGTCCTGGACACCACATTTGGCGAGGATGACAGCCAGGTGCGGGATGTGCCCGCTGCGCACAACCTGAGCCTGATGCAGGAGTTTGCCATGAAGCTGCTCAAGGACCACCCGCTCAAAGGCAGCCTACGATCCAAACGCCAGCGCGCCGCTTTGTCCCCGGAGTTCCGCTCTCAATTGATCCAACCTTTATTCCCACATTTTAGCGTAAGCCCTGCCGTCTCACACGTCCCCTGAATTCCACATTGACGCCACGGCTTGGGGCGATACTCTGCGCATGACGCATCAACGCATCATCATTCGTCCATATAACCAACATCTGCACCATGTCCCGCTCTTACATTTTCTCTTCCGAGTCCGTCGGCGAAGGTCACCCAGACAAAGTCTGTGACACCATTTCTGACGCTATTCTCGACGCCTGCCTTACCGTGGACCCCAAGAGCCGTGTGGCCTGCGAAACCTTCGCCAAGAGCAACATGGTCGTCGTCGGTGGTGAGATCACCATCCCGAAACTCCAGGACAAAAAGAAAGGCACCACCAAGCCGATCGACGAAGTCATCAACGTGGGCAAAGTCATCCGTGACGCCGTTCGCGGCATTGGTTATACCAATAACGACGACATCTTCCACGCCGACCAGATCTTCATCAACAACTACCTCACCATCCAGAGCCCCGACATCGCTCAGGGAGTGGACGCCGCTGAAGCCGAAGGCAAGAAGCACGCCGAACAGGGTGCGGGTGACCAGGGCATCATGTTTGGTTATGCCTGCGATGAAACCGAAGAGCTGATGCCAGCCCCGATCATGTATGCTCACCGCCTGGGCCGTGAACTGACAAAAATTCGCAAGGCTGGCAAAGCCGCCAAGTGGCTGCGCCCAGACGCCAAGAGCCAGGTCTCCGTGGAATACGTGGACGGCAAGCCGACCCGCATCGTCAACGTCGTCATCTCCACCCAGCACGCCGCTGACGTCGAGCACGCCGAGATCGAGAAGTTCTGCATCGAGCAGGTCATCAAAAAAGTCCTGCCTAAGAACATGCTGACCAAGGACACTGAGTATCTCATCAACCCGACAGGCAAATTCGTCGTCGGTGGTCCTCAGGGAGACAGCGGCCTCACCGGGCGCAAAATCATCGTGGACACCTACGGCGGCATGGGCCGTCACGGCGGGGGTGCCTTCTCAGGCAAAGACCCGTCCAAAGTGGACCGCAGCGCCGCCTACATGGGCCGCTGGGTCGCTAAGAACGTCGTCGCCGCAGGCCTCGCCTCCAAGTGCGAAATCCAGTTCGCCTACGCCATCGGTCACCCGCTGCCCGTCAGCGTCCACATCGACAGCTTCGGCACTGGCACCGTCAGTGATGACGCCATCCTGGAAGCCGTCTTGAAGACCTTCTCCTTCAAGCCAGCCG
>JAOZVT010000742.1:4151-5940 GCA_025869455.1 Prosthecobacter sp. | reverse complement strand
CCTCATATCGGCGTTTCACCTCTTTGACTGGGGTGTTTTTTGACCCTGATCAGAAGTGAATGGGCTTTTACTGCTCTGGGCATTCAAAATCGCGGCATTTAAGGCCTCATTTTTTGCGGGGTATTATATTCGTAACCGCAAAATATGGTCATAAATTCCGATAAATGATCGATTATGATGATGAATTCTCATAATTATTTAATATGCGATAGATATCAATAAGTATGAAAATACAAATTGAGAATATTCATAACTCGTTAAAAACTAACGGAATAAGAAGTTTTGTGGACTGATTATGGTAAAATAAGATCCTCTTGAATAGACTGAAAAACTCTCAATTTACAGAAATTCTACATTTTGATTATTTGAAAGTTGCGGTAATTCTAGTTTTTGATATAATTCCCATATCAATCACAAGAAACGATATGAAAACAGCTTCCAAACTCATCGCCGCTCTTTCGATTCTCATCGCTGTTTCTTTTTTCCCTGAGACCGCCTCAGCTCAGTATGGCTACGCTGCCAGCAACTACTCCGCTCAGCAGGCCGCTTACGCACAGCAGCAGCAGGTAGCCGCTTATCAGGCGGCCTACGCTCAGCAGCAGGCTTATGCGGCCTACTACGCACAGCAGCAGCAGGCCGCCGCTTATCAGGCCTACGCCCAGCAGCAGGCTGCTTATGCAGCTCAGCAGCGCCAGGCGGCTGCACGTGCGGTTCCTGTCGCTCGGGCGACTCAGGCCACCGGTTCTTTGATCCGTTATGATGGCAAATACGCCGCTTGCTCAGCCAGTCTGCCTTCCCGTGTTCAATACCTTATCAATGCTGCGAATCATCTTCAGAGCAGCCCTTATGTCCGTGGTGCAGGCCATGGTCGCCTCGAAGATCGCGCTTACGACTGCTCCAGCTCCACTTCTTACACCCTGATCAAGGCTGGACTCCTTGATAAACCTCTTACTTCTGCGGGTTTCTCCAAGTTCGGCCAGGCTGGCCAGGGTCGTTTCATCACCATCTGGGTGAAGCCTGGTGAACATGTTTTCATGACCGTGTGCGGTCTTCGCTTGGACACATCAGGTGGCAAGGTTGGCGAAGGCCCACGCTGGCGCACCCAGGGCCGTAGCTACGCTGGCTTCACCCCTCGTCATATTGCTGGCCTTTAATTCTCATTTCTGTGACTCGTTATCGGATTTGAATCAAAACAGCATTGCAGATTGAAGAAACGGACTGTTCAAAGTCGATAAAGTGGTAAAACTAGACCCGCGCGCTCTCAATTTTATGAAAAGCTTTTCTCATGTTGCTGCACCCACGCCAAGTCTTGGCGCTCAAGCTTCCCTTGGTTGGAACGCCATGAGTCCTTATAATAGAGCCGCTTCAGCCACTTTAGTGAACGCTGAATCCGTGGCGGATTTTGTCGCACAGGCGAGTCTTGAGGCACCCGCAAAGGTGTCCACGCTGCTTGGTTCCTTTTGGAATGTGCTTTCTGGACCACGTATTCAGACTCAATGCTCTCCGATTTAAGGTGAAGTCGGAGACGGATTTCCGAAACTCCAAGGCTCTGCCCATTGAGCACTGGAGAATCGAGGCCCTCTTTGCGTTGCCTAATTTCGTGGATCGCGACCACCTCTCAAGTTTAGGAAAGCGAATTCGGAAGTCGCCCCGGCCCACAAAATCCTCTCTTGAAGAGGTCGCCATAAGCGTTGCATGACTTTCCCGGAACTCCACGGGACCATAGAAACGCGGATCCTTGATAACCTCGTGCTCAACCGGATCTCATGCCAAGAAGAATCATCGGGTC
>JAOZVT010000742.1:0-4141 GCA_025869455.1 Prosthecobacter sp. | reverse complement strand
AAATGACTGAGCCGCCAAGGAGGCGAAGCCAAAGTACTCCAGAGCTTTAGCTCGCCAAAAATCTCACCTCAGATACGACTTAATATTTTGTTAGGCTGTCTTCAAAGCACGGAGACAAGATAACCGCGTGCTCAAACCGGCCCTCATGCCGTGCAGCAGAATCATCGGGTCAAATGACTGAGCCGCCAAGGAGGCGAAGCCAAAGTACTCCAGAGCTTTAGCTCGCAAAAATCTCACCTCGGACACGACACAATATTTTGTTAGGCCGTCTTCAAAGCACGCATCCAAGATAACCTTGTGCTCCACCCGCCCACGGACCTTCTGTCGAATCCTGGAAGGATTCCCCATGAATAGCCAGGGGTCATCGACCCCTGGTCTGCGTGGACAAAGAACCAACCCGGAAGGGTTGCCCAATGCTTTGTGGATCCACTTTGATCCAAAATAGGTCGTCATGGAGACTCGGCTTTTTTGCGAGGTGAGACGGTGTGTAACGGACCCCGAGTTACACGCCCCAGACCAATGCCACCGACCTTTCAGGCCTCTCGGCCTCCAGATTTTTGGCCGCATTTACGCCTCTCTCGATCATCCTCAATCCCTTGAGAATACAATCTCAGGTCACCGCTTGGCGGTCACCTTGGGGTCGCTCATTTTCTGCGGTTTGTACGAGCAGCCGCAGGCTCCTCCGCATCCGCTTTTTTTGCCAGACTTGAGATTCCGGATGAGGAAAATAGCCAAGGTGACGGCGACGACACCTAAGGCGGCCCAGGATTGCCAATCATTTGTTTCAGTTCCCATACTGTGGTTAGACCGCTTGATTCACAAGGTGTTGAGATATAGCCAAGTCAATAGCCTAGCGCGGTGCCGATCTGGTAGATTCCCAGGGAGAGAATGTAGGCCGTGCCAGTCATGAAACCGAGTTGGAAAAACATCCAGCCCCAGCTTCCGGTCTCTCTTTTCACGATCGCCATCGTGCTCACGCACTGCATGGCAAAGACGTAAAAGACCAGCAAGCTGATGCAGACCAGCGGGGTGTAAACGGCCGTGCCATCGGCATGGCGTTCTTCGCGGATGCGGTCACGCACCGGCGCTAAGTCTTCATCGTCATCGGATTGCACCGCATAGACCACGGACATGGTGTTCACAAAAACCTCCCGGGCGGCAAAGCTGCCGATCAAGCCAATGCCGATCTTCCAATCATATCCCAGGGGTTTGATGATCGGCTCAATCAAATGACCGGCTCGTCCTGCGATGCTCTGCGCCAGATGCTGGGACTTGACCGAGGCCAGCTCCTTCTTGGCGGCTTCGATTTCAGCCACGGCAGATTCATCCAGGGCGGCGATTCGCTCCTCAATCACCGCCGCTTTATCATTGAGCTCGTGGTTTTTAGGATAAGTGGAGGCCGCCCAGATGAGGATGGAAATACCAAAAATGATGGTGCCTGCACGCACTAAAAAGGCCTTGGCCCGCTGCCAGACAAGCAGCAAGATGGACTTGAGCGCCGGCATTTTATAAGTCGGCATTTCTAGGATCATGGGCGCATTGGCTCCCCGCATGATGCCTTTGTTCAGAATCCAGGCAAAGAAGAACGCCCCGAAGGTCCCCAGGCTATATAGCCCCACCATGATGCAGGCCTTAATCCAGGTGGAAACCGTATCCGGCATGAAGGCGCTGATCAGCAAGACATACACGGGAATGCGGGCGGAACAGCTAGCCAGCGGTGCTATCAAGATGGTGATGAGCCGATCTTTCGGATTATCAATCGTGCGTGTGGCCATGACTCCGGGAATGGCGCAGGCGTAGGAGCTGAGAAACGGCAGGAAAGCCTTTCCATTCAGGCCCACAAGGCTCATCACTCGGTCTAAAATGAAGGCCAGACGGGCCATGTAACCCGTGTCTTCCATCAGGCCGATGAAGAAAAACAGGATCAAAATCTGCGGCAGGAAAATGACCACGCCGCCGACTCCTGCAATGGCTCCATCCACAATGAGATCTCGCAGATCTCCTGGCGGCATGATGGCTGAAACCCAGCCTCCTAGGTCACCAAAGAAAGCGTCAATCCACCCCATTGGACCTTCGGCCACTTTGAAGATCAAATAGAACAAAAAGACCAAAAAGGCGAAAACCGTGATGCCGCCGAAGGTCGGGTGCAGCAAGACTGCATCCAGCTTCTGCGTCAGAGTCGGCAGTTCCTTATCGGGCCTCTGCAGGACGTCTTGCGTGAGCTTTTCAATCTGCGCGTATCTGTCCGCCACCAGCTGATCTTCCCAGCCCGGATGGGTGGAACTTAAAGTATCGCGCCCACGTTGGATCTGCCCCAGATATTCTCCCTGAATGCCTGCGTGCAGCGGGTCATGATCAGAAAGCAGGTACAGAGGCTCCAGCAGAGTGGTTTTGTCATGGACGGCTCCCGTCAGCAGCAGCTCTGCGCGGATGGTGTGCAGCGCAGCGCGGATATCTTCTGGCAGTGGCGCAGACTGCCAGTTGGGTAGGGGCACATCCTCCCGGCTAATGGCAGCCTTCAGTTCTAAGAAGCCAGAGCCAGTGGTGGCCTTCATGGGAACGACGGGTACGCCGAGTTCCTCTGAGAGCTTCTTCAGGTCAATCCGCCACTCTTTGGCTGTGGCGATGTCCATCATGTTCAGTACCAAAACCGTGGGCAAGCCCAGCTCCAGCACTTGAGTCAGCAGGTAAAGATTGCGTTCCAGGTTGGCCGCATCCGCAATGAAAACCACCCGATCGGGTCTTGGCGTTTCAGGTCGGCGACCCAGCAGGACATCTCGCAAAACAGCTTCGTCTGGGCTGCGGGCGTTCAGGCTGTAAGCACCGGGCAGGTCAATCAGACGCAGCTTTTTACCATGCTGGCTGTAACATTCACCGATCTTCTTTTCGACCGTGACACCTGGGTAATTGCCCACCTTCTGGCGCAACCCCGTCAGCAGGTTAAAGATGGTCGTCTTACCGGAATTTGGATTGCCGACGATGGCCAGCAGAGGCGTGGTTTCGCTCATGCGAGGGTGATGGAGATATCTGCCGCCTCGTGATTCCTCATGGCTAGGTGGGAGCCCCTCACCGCTATTTCAATGGGTTCCCCCAAGGGCGCTCGGCGCACCATGGTGACCTTTGCTCCGGGCGTTAGGCCCAGTTCACGCAGACGTGTCAGTCCCACGCGCCCTGTGGGCATGGACTGGATGATGCCGGTGTGACCGACAGGCAGTTTGGAAAGTGTGGAAAGGGCGTGCATGGGTTAAGTGCAATTGAGACGCGCTCGCAGAGTCTAACGCTAGCGGAGGGCTGAGTCTTTGCAACTAACAGCAATCAATTATCCTGGAAGATTTCTCATTTTTGCTGTCTGAAAGTGCGTGACTCCAAGCCACACCACATAAATCGTCTGTTCCCAGCTCATAAATGAACCGCCTTTTGCGCATCCTTATGCTGATCGTGTTGATCTTTCTTCACGCTCCTCTGGTCGTTTTGATGCTGAATTCCTTCAATGACTCGCGTTTCGGCGGGGAGTGGGGCGGATTTACCTGGAAATGGTATGATAAGCTCTGGCAGGCAGATGAGGTTTGGGACTCCGTCTGGCTGACGCTGAAGATCGCTTTCACCTCCAGTCTAGCGGCCATGATCTTGGGCACCTTGGCCGCTTTAGCCTTGCATCGGTTCCGCTCGCGGTTGCAAACGGTTCATCACCTCCTGGTGACCCTGCCGCTGGCTCTGCCAGATCTGCTCATGGGCCTATCCCTGCTTATGCTCTTTGTTGCCTTGGGTGTAGAAACGGGATTCATGACGCTTTGGATCGCTCACGTTACCTTTTGCCTCAGTTATGTGGCCATGGTGGTGCTGGGCCGTCTGCAAGACTTTGATTTCACGCTGATGGATGCCGCCCGTGATCTGGGTGCCTCTCGTTGGCAGGCCGCCCGGCGCATCCTGATCCCTCTGCTTCTGCCGGGCATCTTAGCGGGTGGGCTGTTGGCTTTCACGCTCTCCGTGGATGATTACGTCATCACGTTTTTCGTTTCCGGGACAGGCAATACCACGCTGCCTCTACGGGTGGCCAGCATGATGAAAACCAGCCGCAACCTGCCTGTGATCAATGCTCTCAGCACGCTCATGATTGCCGCCACTTTCATTTTAGCGGCGG
>JAOZVT010000741.1 GCA_025869455.1 Prosthecobacter sp. | reverse complement strand
GCCTGCATGGTGCCAGTGAGGTGAAGGGGGGTCCATGTCATGCCGAGGGGGCAACTCGGGATACTGCTGGTAAAGACGTGCTGTTGCGCACCAGGTATCCATTTCAGCGTTTCTGGAGTCACTCCTAACAAAAAGTCTCCATTGATCTGATCTCCCTGAATGGTGAGTCGGCCTTCCAAGCGTAGAAGGCCATTGGACTGCAAGACGATGTTTTCAAACTGACGTGTGTCGCCGGCCAGCCGGATATTGGCGGTAGCGATGTCTAAGACGAGGCGCTTGAAGCGCTCCACCCCTGTATAAGTCGCCAATTGATCCAAAATAGGCAAAGCGGTGAGTATGCCTTCACGAAGCTCCACCTTGCCCGTGACCAAGGGCGAGGCGATCCCGATGCCTTTCGCCGCCAGATCAGCCTTGAGATTGCCGCTGAGGCGGATTTTCCAATCCTCTGAGAGACACTCCCGCAGCGGAATGCCCACCACCTGAGTGGTGATCTCCCAGCTTCCTTCATGCGGGCTGAAGTGTCCCTGGGCGGTGATTTCGCCAGCATCCAGCCACTGGAGAGTGGCTTCTTTCAAATGCAGATCTTCACGGCTGAGGCGGAAGGATGCTCGAGTCAGGTTTAATTTGATCGGTACGGTCTGGGCAGGCAGAAGGATAGGTGTCTCTAGGATGCCGCCTTCTGCAACCGCTTGGATGGAAGTCTCTCCCTGCTGCCAACCGGCGATTCGCACTTTCGAATCCCGCACATTCCAGGGGCCTGGATGAATGAGTGTAAAGCGATCCACACGGATGCCATCCACCTCAGTCTGAGTGGGAAGATACCGGCGCAACCAATTTGGGAGGGAAGAGCCCGCAGGCGTGGTAGGCGATGAATCCTGTGCCACCACGGGTGCAGATGGGTCCACAAGAGTCCTCTCCAAAGTCACACGATCCACGCCAGTTCCCACGGTCCGCCATTTGCCCTGACGAAAGCCATTCCAATCAATGGACAAATGCAGTCCATCCAAGGTGGCCCGCCAACCATGGGCCGTATGCACGCTGGCCTCCGTACTGGTGACCTGATCGCCTGTCCAACGGAAGGGTGCCAGGGCCACTTTCCCCTGCAACTGCGTGCCGAAGATCTGCTCCATCTTGCCACGAAAGGCTTCTTCTTGAAGATAGCCACGCACCCAATTCATCACCAGCATGGGCATCAACATGAGGATTACCACGCCGATGATGACGAATGTGATCAAAGCGAAGAGCCAGCGATGGCTTTTGCCAGAACGACGACGGGTGCGAGTGCTCATGAGGGCAGCATACCTGCAAAGATGAAGCAGAAACGCAAAAAAATGTGAATCCTTGAACGCTTTATCTTGCCTCTAGGAACTGCTTTGTAGGTATAACACCAGCCATGCTCGAAGCACTCAACATTGATCTCGAAGTCGATGCCCCGCCAAATTCGGAGCTGGAAAGTCTGCATCTGCTGAAAGAGGTCAGCCTGAGTGTACCTCAGGGGCATCTTATGGCCATTGTCGGCCCTTCTGGCTGTGGCAAGACGACCTTGCTCAAAGTCATCGCAGGCATTTTGGAACAAACAGACGGGGATCTGAAGTGGGAAGGGCGGGACCTGAAAGAAGAGGAAGACCTGCATCCCGGTGAGTTGGGTTATGTGCCACAATTCAGCGTGGCGCATGATCTGCTAACGGTGGAAGAATGCATTGCCAATAGCATGTCCCTTCGCACGCAACTGCCTGGAACCGATGAATTTGAGCCGAAGCTGGATCACATCTTGAAAACGACTGGGCTGATGGAACTGGCTGACCGGCGGGTGAAGGTGCTGTCTGGAGGCCAAAAGCGCCGTCTGGGTCTGGCCTTGGAACTGGTGACCAATCCCTGCCTGCTGCTTTGTGATGAAGTCACCAGTGGGCTAGACCCCAAGTCGGAGCAGGAAATCACCGAACTGCTGCGAGTTTTAGCGCGTGAAAACAAACGTCGTATCGTCATTAACGTCACCCACAGCCTCGCCAGTCTGAATGCCTTTGACAGCGTGTTGGTGATGTATCAGGGACATCTCGTTTATCACGGTCCACCCAAGCTGCTGACACACTACTTCAGCGTGGAGCATCCTGAGGATGTGTATCTGCGCCTTACGCAGCGGGAAGCGCAGGAGTGGCATGAGTCTTGGCAGAAAAAGCGCAGCTACTATGAGGAGATGCTTTTACAGAAACCTGAGGCGTCAGAGCCATCCACTGAAGAAGCTGACGCTGCTAAGAACGAAGAGCCGGATGCGCTGGCCCCTGAAGAGCTGCCGAGCTTAGTCAGTCAAGTCTTCACGCTCTTGCATCGGCGCTGGACGATCTTCCGGCGTGACCGTGGTCAGGTGTGGCTGCATTTGGCCATGCTCATTGGCTTTCCCTTGCTGGTGGTCATCTTTGCTCTGGATGGGATCAAGCCTCTGCAGCAACTCAATCAACGGCAGGATCAAGACATCATCTATGAGATGCAGAGGCAGGCTCAGCACCAACTGGATCAGATGCAAGCTGGCGGTATCGTGAGTGGACTCATCATGTTGCAGGTGGTGCTGGTGACTTTGATGGCCAGCAACAATGCGGCGCGTGAGATCGCGGGGGAAAGATTGATTCTTGAACGCGAGAAGCTGGGTGGGTTAAGTTCTCTGGCTTATGTGATCAGTAAGGTGCTCTTCCTCGGCGTTTTTGTCTTGGCCCAAAGCATCTGGATGGGGGTTTTTGTGGATATGATTGTGGGAGGGCTACCGGGAGATCTTATCGTGAAGCTGGTGTTGCTGGTGCTCGCCTCCGCTGCCATGACGAGTATCTGTCTGGGGATCAGTGCGCTGAGCCGTACGCCTGAAAAAGCTACCATACTTAGCATCTACCTTGTCGGCTTCCAGCTCCCTCTTTCTGGGGCAGTGCTCACGCTGCCGGATTGGCTAGAGGGAGCGGTGAACCCTTTCATCGCTGCATTTTGGGCTTGGTCAGGCAGTCTCCATAGCATGAGTGACACGGCTTTTTATGAAGCGGTGAAACGTGTCACGGATACCACGCTTGTGGCACCTGAACTGGCCGCCTTTATCCTGCTAGCCCATGTCATCATCGGCCTTTGCATGACCTATGTGGGGAGTAAGGGTAGTCAGTGGGAATAATGTTGAGAGGATCTCTGCGCTACCTGCCAATCAAGGTGAAAGCTCCCTCAGAGTTTGGCCGCCTTCATGACTAAACTCGTGAGTTGATTGAGACACTGCTCAAGAGGTAGTCGGTCTGTGGGCAACTCTAAGTCTGGATGCTCCGGCAGCTCATAAGGCGAGGTGATGCCTGTGAATTCGTGGATTTTACCGGCACGCGCTTTTCGATAGAGGCCACGCGGATCGCGTTGTTCACAGACTTCCATTGGCGCATTCACAAAGACCTCCAAAAAAGTCAACCCCGCTGCCTGACAACTGAGTTTAGTCTCTTGGCGCAATTTAGCATAAGGAGAAATCAAAGAACAAATGACGATGAGTCCACTCTCTGCCAGGAGCTTGGCCGCCTCCCCGGCACGGCGGATGTTTTCTGTTCGATCAGCCTCGGTAAAAGTCAGGCCACGGCAAAGTCCTTGGCGCAGATTGTCACCATCAAGGATCTGACAATGACGCCCATGCTGATGCAGCCAATTATCCAGGGCCACGGCCAGGGTGGATTTGCCGGAACCCGAAAGGCCGGTCAGCCAAACCACCACACCAGACTGCCCCAGTAAGTTCCAACGATCAGCGCGCGTGACTTTCGCCTTCGTCCAAGTGAGGTCAGTATTCATATCCTGTTTTGCATCCTATTCTGACTGCTTGTGTATTGAAACATGGAGTCGCTGTCACTGAATATTCCATGAAACTTAAGCAGGGAGCCTCTGTGACAAGGGCTTGAACGTCCGATTCAGAAAGCGCCCGAAGCGCCCCTGAAGGGTTCGGCTATTTTTGAAGTCTTCAAGACCTTCTCCGCTGGCGATAACCTGGGCGGGGGAAAAGACGGGGCGGAGAGTTTTTGCTTCTTCTTCCTGCACCTCAGGAATGGAGAGTTGCTGGTTCGGCGGAAGCAGCCGATTTATCTTTTCCATCACGCTGTGATGCCTTTGAAAGTAGGCCGCCGCTTGACGCATGGTTCTTTTTTTCAAGTCAGATTCGTCCGCTTTTGCCTTAGCTGGTACGGTCTTTAAGGCCGCGCTGACATACCGGCCACAACCTGGATGTTTCTGGTTAAACTCAGAGACCAATTCCGCCTCACCCATCGTGATGGAAACATTGACCTGAGAAGGTAGGGCGGACAAATCCAGCTCATCCTGGATGTGCATCCAATCCGAAAACAAAACTTTCACAATGTTGTCGATCTTTGGCTGAAACAAACGCACCTGCCAATCAATGGAGGTCGAGCCAAAATGATCGGCAAATTGGTCCATCCATTTGGGCGTCTCAAAACCCGTTTCCAGCCATTGGACGAAAGGAGGTAACTTACCTGATGCCGCCCGGTGACAATAAACTGAAACGGCGTGCTCCACGGGTGGACGAAAAAAGATGAAGGCGCGGATGGTTTGAAATCCTTCTAGTTTGGCGGATTCCATCAACAATTTTGCCCCTTCGTAACGGGAGAAATAAGTAAAAAAACCTTCCGCAGAAAGCAGAACCTTATTGGCACCTTTCTCCTTGGCCTTGGCAAAATAGCGTCTCAGTAACTGCCGACAGTCATCGACATTTTGTTTGAGAAGGGCTTGGAACAAGACCGCTCCATTGCCAGCCGTGGGAATGCCTTTGGCTGCATCTTTTTGACGCGGATCATCTGGGTAGTGAATACCGTGTTTGGCCAGCAATTCACGATGGGAAGCAAAACAAGACTGCAAGTAGGAACTGGCGGTCTTGTGATAACCACAATGAAGAAGCAAAGTCATGGATGAAAAACTTCACCTAGATGGCAAAAGTTCCGAAGACAATACTTTTTTAACGAGCACAAGAGCCGAGTCCCAGGTCCGGCAGGTATTCAGGCTCGGCTGATTCCTGCCGAGTTGTGGATTCAACTTCCCCCCAGGCCGTTGGCTGGGAGGAAACCGAGGTCTCACTCCACCTTCAGCACGCCGTTCATCACCATCCAGTGACCAGGGAATGTGCATAAGTAAGGATAGTCACCCTTCTCTTTTGGGGCGATGAAGTGGATGCTGAATTGCCCTTTGGGCTGAGTCATGTCGGTATAGACCAAGACGTCTTCAGAATCCGGCACGTAGTGTTTGGCCAAGCCTTGAGGGTCTGTGATCATGAGGTTCACTTGATCTCCCAGTTTTTGTAAGGAACCCGGTTTAGCTAACAACCAGTTGTGCGGCACAACATCTGGATTTTTGAAGGTCACGGTGAGGGATTCACCAGCCTTGGCCGTCAGTTGCTTTTGCACATATTGCAGACCTAGAGCTGCCTCCACGACGATCTCGCGTCCGGGTTCTCCTTTGGACCAAGGGTTGGGTTTGCTGGTGGCTGCAGCAACGCTTTTCACGGGGGCGTAAACTGTTTTGGTAATCTTTTGATAGCCTGGAAAATCCGTGAAGGCTGGTGCCAGTGCATACGCCGTGAGAAACACATCATGGGCTCTTTCCGCAGAGACTCCTACCCGCAGATGAATCATGTCGGCAGGGCGTAACTGAGGGATTTCCAAGAACAGCGATTTGCCACCATCCTGCACCTGAGCGCTGCGCACTTCCAGAGGATCATGTCCGACGGTGTCTGGGTAATGAACGGAGTATTCAGGCGATCCGTAAGCGGCGCTGTAATGGTAATTCCAGCACTGTGCAAAGTGGTGGGAGACTTTGGTGGCAAAGGCTTGATCCAGAGCGTGATCAAAACGCAGTATTACCCCATTGTCCCGTGCTTCAAAGGCGATTGGGAAGGCTGTTTTGCCAGGAGTATAACGTACTCTTTGGAAACAACCATCCTTCGGTGTGTAGCTGCCCCAGCCCTGCATGCCGGTGACATAAAGCTGACTGTCCACGGGATTAAACCGTCCAGCCTGGGAGCCTGAATCAAAGCTGCC
>JAOZVT010000740.1 GCA_025869455.1 Prosthecobacter sp. | reverse complement strand
CAGCGATAGTCTCCATGGTGGTTAGGTCGCTGATGCTGAAGGCTGCGGGCGGTTGGTAACCTGGCGGAAAATCTGCGGGAGATTCCGGCACGCGGCTGATTTCTGGAAGCTCTGCCAAACGAATGAGCCGCACCGCTGTGATGACTCCCCGCATCTCTCCGGCAAACTTCAAAGGCACGGCCAGCATGGCCCAGGTCAAGACGCCAAGAGTACGATCCAATTCGCGATTTTGTTTTTGATGGAAACAAACCTCACTCTCACACGCCGCTAAACCGCTGGTGAAGACCATGCCTGTGATGCCCTGCGTGGCAGGCAAACGAAAGCTACCGACAAAACGTGCTGCATCGGGGCCATTGTTCCAGACTGGCATCAGGGTTTGTGAATCATCCATGGCCAACCACAAGCTGCCTTCATCCGCTCTGACACTGGACAAAGACTGCTGAACCAGCCGCGCTGGCAGCCCTTCCACCAGTGCCACAGGTGTGCGTAGCAGTGCCTGGCGGGCAAACTCATCCCGACGAGTGGATAATTTCTCTTCCAGTGAACTCAGTTCAGGGTCTGGAAAGGTGGAAAACGGGGTAGCCATGGGAAATCGTAGGCTTTGTTTCAAAAGTGGCAATCGTTTGAGAAGAGAACACTTGCGATAAAGGCACAATGTTTGGACTATCAGCTTAGTCTCGTTCACGTCCCCCCATGAAGCGTTTTTTTTCCTTCGGCAAACGCACGCAGCCTGCGAAAGCGGCTCCGTCGGTGTCGGATGGTGTCGCAGGTTGGGCACCTATGCAGATTTACCCTTCGCCAGAAGAGTTGACCAGCATGATGCCGAAGGACGAGTATTTCTTTGATTCGCTCATCGGGCAGGGAGGCATGGGGGCGGTCTTTCGTGGCCGCCAGCTCAAGCTGGACCGTGCCGTAGCCATCAAGATCCTCCATCGCCAGCATGGAACGGACTACTCCTATGCGGAGAGATTCCGGCGCGAGGCCCAAGTGCTGGCGCAGATGAATCACCCGAACATTGTCAGTGTGTATGATTTCGGCGTGGTGGGGGATTATCTCTATTACGTGATGGAGTACATTTCCGGCCAGGATCTGCACCAGCTCATGGGCACACGGCAGATATCCCAAGCCCAGGCTCTGGAAATCGTGCCTGCCATCTGCGATGCGCTGAGCTACGCTCATGCCAAAGGGCTGGTGCATCGAGACATCAAGCCAGCGAATGTACTCATCTCCACAGACGGACGGATCAAGCTGGCCGACTTTGGCTTGGCCAAGCATTTTGATAAACCCAGCACCATGCTGACCCGAAGCAACATGGCCATGGGCACGCCTGAGTATGCTGCCCCTGAGCAGTATGACACACAGGCCGTGGTGGATCACCGGGCGGATATCTATGCGCTGGGAGTGGTCTTTTACCAAATGCTGACCGGTACCATTCCACGCGGAGCCTGGCAGCCGCCTTCTGCCCTCACAGGGACAGATCCCCGGCTGGAGACCGTCATCGTCCGGGCCTTGCTGCCAGATCGGAATCAACGTTATGCCAATGCGGCTGAGTTTAAGCAGGCCTTGATCAGCAGCATTACCCTGCCGCTAGCTCCGCCGAAGATTCCGCCAACGCCTGCGGCCAAACCTCTTCAAGGTCGTGTCTTGGTGCTCGAGGATGATCTTTTGCTGCGGCAACTGATCGTTAGGAACCTCAAGAATGAAGGGTTTGAAATTGTCGAGACGGGTGATGGCAGAGATACGGTCAAGCGTTACAGCGAGGCCTTGATGGCCAATCAACCCTTTGATCTGGTCTTGATAGATCTCACGATTCCCATGGGAATGGGCGGTGCCCAAGCCATGGAACAGCTGCGGCAGATCGACCCGCAAGTGGATGCCATTGTCTCCAGTGGCAATCGCTATGATCCGACCATGCTGGACCCTGGCGAGTACGGCTTTACAGGCATCTTGCCCAAGCCGTATGACAGCGCCCAGTTGATCCATGTCGTGCGTCAGGTCTTGGAGCGACGGCGGCAAAAGTCCTTGGACTAGAAGTCTAAAGGGAGTTTCCAAAAACTTGATCCTCACCGCCCAGCCCCCCAAGTAGTAAGTTGTGGTACTTACTCCTTTAGTACTTAATCATTGAAGATCTTTTTCTTTGAGTACTTTCTCCTTAAAACCCTTTATCCTTATGTTGGGGGTTGAGTTGGGGGGAGACTTGCGGGTGGAGTTACGGCCTGAGTTGGGGTGCAACCTGTGAAACACTGAAACGCATGAAACGCATGAAACGGGAAACGCTGTTTCAAGCCAGATACCCAAAGGACAAGAACGGGTTCCCTCGAACCCCTAAAATGAAGCACCGCCCACTGGAGTGACCAGCGTGCGGTGCGACGTGGGGCGGTGGTAAACCACCTTTTAGTAAGTCTCAGTGCCTGTGATTTTCATCACAGGAGGCGCTCATTACTTAGAACAGCAGGCCGCAGCCGGTGCGTTACAAGAAGAGCAATCGGCCTTCTTGCTGGCGCATGAAGCGAGCAGCAAAGAGGCAGATACAAGGCCAACGGAAAGAAGACGGATCATAGAAAAGTGTCGGTTGGAAACAGGTAGTCTATGAGACGACCGCCAAGCCGTTTAAATTACTTGGACATCATCACCGGCGCTGGTGGCGGCGGTGGTGGAGCCTTGGAAGCGCAGGAGACGAGGCCACCGGCGATAACCGAAGCTGCGAGAGCGAGGAGGGCGTATTTCATAGTGTGATATTTTAACGTGTTTGTTTTTCTGCTACCGTATCCACGGAGTGAGACGGTAGCGGCTCGAAGTAAACGTCGATTCCAGTAATTGCAATGATCCAAATACTAATGTTCAGTCTCATGCTTTCGCAGGACTGAGAAGAAGTGCACTTAGGCAAGCAAATCCTTCACCACGTGACCGTGAACATCCGTCAAACGGTAGTCGCGTCCCTGAAAGCGATAGGTAAAGCGTTCATGATCAAAGCCCAATAACTGCATGACGGTGGCCTGGAAGTCATGGACATGGACTTTATTTTCAGCCACACTGAAGCCCAGATCATCCGTGCTGCCGTAGTCGAATCCAGACTTCACCCCGCCACCAGCCATGAAAAGGGAGAAGCAGTCAGGGTAGTGATCCCGGCCTAACACCTTACTGGCAGCGGTGCGGCCCTCCCGGAACGGAGTACGGCCAAACTCACCGCCCCAGATGACCAGTGTATCTTCCAGCAAACCACGCTGTTTGAGATCTTTGATCAATGCCGACACGGGGCGATCTGTTTCTGACATTTTTTTGGTTAGGCCATCGGCAATGCCTGTGGCCTCAGAAGTGCCGTGAAAGTCCCAGCCCCAGTCAAAGAGCTGCACAAAGCGCACCCCTTTTTCTACTAGGCGCCGCGCGAGCAGGCAGTTGTTGGCAAAACTAGCCTCACCCGGTTTGGCTCCATAATCTTCAATGGTCTGCGCGCTTTCTTTGGAGATGTCCATGACCTCTGGCACGCTCATCTGCATGCGGTAGGCCAATTCATACTGAGCCATGCGAGTGATGGTTTCCGGGTGACCCAACTCTGCCGCCTGTTGCTCATTCAAATCCTTCAGCGCATCCAGGGTACGACGACGCAGTGTACGGTCCATCCCTGCTGGGTCTGACGCGTAAAGAACGGGATCACCTTTGCTGCGACATTGCACCCCTTGATAGACCGAAGGAATGAAGCCACTGCCCCACAAGCCCTGGCCGCCGCTGGGTTGGGTGCCACTGGAAATGAGGGTGACAAAGGCTGGTAAATCCTGGTTCTCGGTGCCGAGGCCATAGGTGGCCCATGAACCAAGCGAGGGACGGCCCTGACGTGCGTGTCCTGTGAACAGAAGCAGCTCAGCAGGAGCATGGTTAAACTGATCCGTCTGCATGGATCGCACCATGGTCATCTCATCCGCTATGGTGTGAAAATTTGGACAGGCATCGCTCATCCAGATCCCCGCTTTGCCATACTGCTTGAAGGTGCGCGGGGTGCCCATCAGCTTGGGCACTCCTGAGGTGAAAGCAAAGGTGCGGCCTTTTAAAATGGAGTCCGGGCAGTCTTCGCCATCATGCTTCACCAACTCAGGTTTGTAATCAAAGAGGTCCAGGTGCGGTGGTGCACCAGACATGTGCAGGTAAATGACACGCTTGGCCTTGGCTGCGTGGGGAGGCACACGCGGAGCCATCGGATTGGCCGTGGCCACACTCGCGGAACTCTCCCGCTGGAGCGCCTGCATCGCAATGGCTCCGAGGCTGAACTGTCCTGCGTTGCTGAGGAAAGTCCGGCGGGTCGTGAGTTGGAGACTGTCGTGACGAAGCGTGTTCATGGAAGGCAAGAAGGTTAGCGACGCATCACAAATTCATCCAAGTTCATGACCACGTTGGCCACCGTCGTCCAGGCGGCAAGTTCTGGGATGTCCACCTTTTCGGGCGCGGGTCCCAGGGGTTCGGTGGCCATTTGAAGCGCAGATTCTGCATCCTGCCGGAAGTGCGTCAAAGCCTCGTTATAGAGCGTTTGCAACGTGGCACGTTCATGGGCGGAAGGTTCGCGTGAAACACAGAGCTTGAACATGAGCCCCAGCTTATCTGACGTGTTGATGACGCGACGAGCTAAGGCTTGATTGGCTTCAATGAAGACGGGGTCATTGAGGGTCACAAAGGCTTGGAGGGGCGTGTTGGTGCGGCCTCGCCGAATCGTACACACCTCTCGGTTAGGCGCATCAAAGGTGCTGAAACTCGGGTAAGGGCTGTTCCGGCGCATCTCGGTGTAGAGGCTGCGGCGGTGCTTGTCTTCACCTTCGCTGAGGGTCCAGTCATTGCTGCGACCAAAGGCGGTGGTTAGGCCTAAATTCGGGGCCATTGGACGCACGGAGGGGCCGCCCATTTTAGCGCTCAAGAGGCCACTCACGGCCAAAGCTTGATCGCGTAACAATTCACCTGTGGGACGAAAGCGCGGACCACGGGCCAGGAGGCGATTGTCAGGGTCCAACTCGTTTAACTCAGCGGAGCTGCTGGAGTCTTGCCGATAAGCTTGAGTGGTCACCATGAGGCGGATCAGATGTTTCACATCCCAACCGCTTTCCATGAATTCGGCGGCCAACCAGTCTAACAACTCGGGATGCACGGGCAGCTCACCTTGACTGCCAAACTCTTCGCTGGTTCTGACGATGCCATAACCAAACAAACTTTCCCAGAGCCGATTCACCGTCACCCGTGCCGTGAGTGGATTTTCTGGGCTCACCAACCATTGGGCAAGAGTGAGTCGATTCCGTGGCGCATCCTTGGGCAGAGGCGGGAAGGCAGCGGGTGTATTGGCACTGACCTCCGGCCCCGGAGCCTGCCAATTCCCACGCAATTGGATATTGGTTTTGCGATGATCTTTCACTGGCAGGTCCATCATCACTGGCACGGTGACAGGTTTGGTGCGTGCCAGATCTTTGTTCAAGGCCGATAAACGGGTGCGCTCGGGTTTGGCCTCCGGCGCGACGTAGCGTGCATAGTAGTCTTTGATGATCTTCTGTTGATCCGCAGTGCGTTTGTCGGCGGGCGTGGCCAGAGCTGCCGTTACTTTCTTGTCCTTGATCGCAGGTTGTGTCTTTAACCACGCGTCATAACCTGTGAACCAAGTCTCAGGAGCTTTAGCAAATTGGGCTTCCAGTTTGGCCAGCTCTTGTTTCCATTGTTGACGCTGCCGCCCCAGTTCTGGAGTGATGAGTTCATGCAGTGGTGATTCGTCTTTTTTATCGGCATCCGCACTTTGATTCAGGAAATCGTAGATCTGAAAATACTCCGCATGGGTCAGAGGATCATACTTGTGAGTGTGACATTGTGCGCAGGCCATGGTGGTGCCCATCCAGACGGCAAAGGTGGTATTGACTCGATCCACCACAGCCGCCACGCGGAACTCTTCATCGCTCGTGCCGCCTTCATTTTGCGTCATCGTGTTGCGATGAAAAGCGGTGGCAACGAGTTGGTCATCGGTAGGTTTTGTTAGCAGATCCCCTGCTAATTGCTCGATGGTGAATTGATCAAACGGCATGTTTTGATTCAGCGCCTTCACCACCCAATCCCGGTAGGCCCAGATTTCGCGCGGCTGG